>CAZEUW010000228.1:0-3571 GCA_964515425.1 uncultured Gemmatimonadota bacterium
GAGCGCGCTCGCCCGGCGCGGATCGTGGTGGACGAGGCGCACTGCGTGAGCGAGTGGGGCCACGACTTCCGTCCCGCCTACCGGCGCATCGCCCGCCTGTACGACCGGGTCGGTCGGCCGCCGGTGGCCGCCTTCACCGCCACCGCCACGCCGGAGACCCGGGCGGACGTCCGGGACTCCCTCGGGCTGGTCGACCCGGTCGTCCTCCTCGCCTCCCCCGACCGCCCGAACCTCCGGTGGGCCGTCCGGAGGGAGCGGGACAGGGACGCCGCCGCGCTCTCCGCCGTGGCCGAGGTGCGGGAGCGGCCGGGAGCGGCCGTGATCTACGTGCCGACGCGGCGCCGCTCGGTGCTGGTGGCCGACGCGCTGCTGCGGCGCGGGGTCGCGGCCGCGCCCTACCACGCCGGGCTCCCCGACCGGGCCCGCAGCACGCTCCAGGGGCGGTTCCTGGCGGGCCGGCTCCGCGCCGTCGCGGCCACCACCGCGTTCGGGATGGGGGTCGACCATCCCGGGATCCGCACCGTGTGCCACGCCGGGAGCCCGGGCTCGCTCGAGGCCTACGTCCAGCAGGCGGGCCGGGCGGGGCGGGACGGCGAGCCAGCCCGGTGCGTCCTCTTCGCGCATCGCGGCGACCTCGCCCTCCAGCGGCGGCTGCTCCACCGGAGCTGGCCCCCGCCGTCGCTGGCCCGGGCGGTGTGGCGGCTGCTGGAGCCCGGCCGACCGGCGACCCTCGAGCGGATCCGCGCGGGTCTGGGCCGACGTCGGGCGACGCCGGAGGTCGAGGGCGCCCTCCGGCTGCTCGCCCGCTTCGACCTGGTCCGCGACCGGGGCGGCGGCCGCTGGGAGCGGGCGCCGGGTCGGCTGGCCTCCCGCTTCGACCCGGGAGCGTGCCGGCGGGGCCGACGCCGCGGCGAGCGGCGGCTCCGCGAGATGGCGCGCTACGTCACGTCGGACGGCTGTCGGCGGGCGGTGGTGGCGGCCTACTTCGGCGCCCGCCCGCCCCCCTGCGCCGGCTGCGACCGCTGCGGACCGGTGGCCGGGCACGGATCCAGCGGGCGGGATCGCGGGTAGTGGCGGGTGGCGAGCACGAATCTTGAGAGGCAGGAGGCCCGGCCGACGGCAGGTGCCGTCCGCCGCCTCGTCCCCTCCGACCGATCCACGGCTTCCGACAGGCATGAGCGACTACGACGTCTATCTCGACGACCACCACCACATGCTCCGCGACATGGTGCGACAGTTCGCGGAGGAGGAGGTGGCCCCGGTGGCGGCGAAGCACGACGAGGAGGAGAGCTTCCCCTGGGAGAACGCCGCCAAGATGGCCGAGCTGGACCTGTTCGGGATCCCCGTCCCCGAGGAGTACGGCGGCGCCGGGATGGACCTGATGTCGGCCGTGATCGCGGTCGAGGAGCTCGCGAGGGTGGACGCCAGCCACTCGATCACCGTGGGCGCCCACACCTCGCTGGCCTGCTCCCCCCTCCTGCGGCACGGGACGGAGGAGCAGAAGGAGAAGTACCTGGTCCCGCTCGCCAGCGGCCGCGTCCTGGGCGGCTTCGGGCTCACCGAGCCGGGGGCCGGCTCGGACGCCGGCGGCACGCAGACCACCGCCGAGCGGAAGAACGGACACTACGTCCTCAACGGACAGAAGACCTTCATCACCCACGCCGGCGTCGGCGAGGTGTTCGTCGTGGCCGCCCGCACGTCGGCCGGCGACAAGACCCACGGCATCACGGCCTTCATCGTCTCCAAGGAGACCTGCGACCTGGAGACGGCCCGGGCGGTGGGCTTCGGCCACAGCGACGAGCTCGAGCCCATGGAGGGGCTCTCCTCCGGGGAGAAGCTCCGCAAGCTGGGCTGGAACGCTTCGGACACGCGGGAGCTCGTCTTCCAGGACGTCGAGGTCCCCGAGGAGAACGTGCTGGGCGAGGTGGACGGCGGCTTCCCGATCTTCCTGGACACGCTGGACGGCGGGAGGGTCGGGATCGCGGCACACGCCCTGGGGATCGCCCGGGGCGCCCACGAGCTCGCGCTCCGCTACACGGGCGAGCGCGAGCAATTCGGCAAGAAGATCAACGACTTCCAGGGCGTCCGGTTCATGCTGGCCGAGATGGCCACGCGCATACACGCCGGACGACTCATGACCTACGAGGCGGCGCGGCTCCGCATGGCGGGGAAACCGCACAAGAAGGAAGCGTCCATGGCCAAGCTGTTCTGCTCCGAGGTGGCCATGGACGTCACGACCCGGGCGGTGCAGCTCCACGGCGGCTACGGCTACTCGCGCGAATACGCCGTCGAGCGCATGATGCGCGACGCGAAGATCACCGAGATCGGCGAGGGCACGAGCGAGATCCAGAAGGTGGTCATCGCGCGGGAGTTGCTGAAGGACCTGGACGACCGCTAGGGGAGAGCCGCGCCCGCCTCCCGACTCCACGGGAGCGCGAGCGATGCACCGACAGATCCTGATCAACGCAGCGGGCCACGAGACCCGCGTCGCGATCCTCGAGGACCGTCAGCTCGTCGAGCTGATGCACGACCGTCCCGATCGCGACCGGATCGTGGGCGACGTGTACCTCGGGCGGGTCGAGGCGGTCCTCCCGGGCATCCAGGCGGCCTTCGTCGACCTCGGCCTCGAGAAGTCCGGCTTCCTCCACGCCTCCGACGTGCGGGAGGAGGAGGACGACGACGAGGAGGAGGGCGGCGGCCACCCCCCCATCCAGGACGTCGTCTCCACCGGAGACGAGATCCTCGTCCAGGTCACCAAGGAGTCGATCGGGACCAAGGGCCCGCGGGTCACCTCGGAGATCTCGTTCCCCGGCCGCTTCCTGGTCTTCATGCCGCACAGCTCGCGGGTGGGCGTGAGCCGCAAGATCGAGGACAAGGAGGAGCGCACCCGCCTGAGGGAGCTGGGTCGGGAGCTGCTGGCCGGCGGCGAGGGCGGCGTCATCATCCGGACGGTGGGCGAGGAGCTCACCGAGGAGACGTTCCGTCGGGAGCTGGAGTCGCTCCGGAAGCGGTGGCAGGAGATCCAGCGCGAGGCGGAGGGCGCCACCGCGCCGGCGTCGATCTACCGGGAGGCCAAGCTCACCAGCGAGATCATCCGCGACCTGTTCAGCGAGAAGATCGACGAGCTCGTCGTGGACTCGCCGGAGCTGGCGCAGGAGATCCGCTCCTACCTGGGCCAGGTGAGCCCGGAGCTGGTGGACCGCGTGTCCCTCTACCGGGGCGAGCGCGCCCTGTTCGACGAGCACGGGATCGAGGAGGGGATCCGGGAGGCGTTCGGGCGCCGGGTGAACCTGCCGTCGGGCGGCCACATCGTGATCGACCACACCGAGGCGCTCGTCGCCGTGGACGTGAACACGGGCCGCTACACCGGCAGGAAGGACCCGAAGGAGACGATCCTCCGGACGAACCTGGACGCCGCGCGCGAGATCGCCCGCCAGCTCCGCCTGCGGGACGTGGGGGGCATCATCGTGTGCGACTTCATCGACATGGAGGAGGTGGAGAACCGGGAGAAGGTCCTCCACGAGATGAAGAGCCACCTGGGCCGGGACCGAGCCCGCTCGAAGGTGTTCGG
>CAZEUW010000229.1:0-1648 GCA_964515425.1 uncultured Gemmatimonadota bacterium
CTCGGAGTCGCGGAGAACGCCTCCGCCGCAGAGATCAAGAAGGCCTACCGCAAGCTCGCCAAGAAGTACCATCCGGACGCCAATCCCGACGATCCGGAGGCGGACGAGCGTTTCAAGGAGATCTCGGAGGCCTACCAGGTCCTGTCCGACGAGGACCGTCGCAAGAAGTACGACCGGATGCGGAAGTACGGCGGCGGCGCCGGCTTCGGGGGCTTCCAGCGCGGAACCGGAGCCGGGCCGGGTCCGGCCCGGGGAGGTGGCGGAGCCCCCGAGGGCGGCTTCCGCTTCGAGGACCTCTCCGACATGGGGATCGGCGGGCTGGGCGACCTGTTCAGCTCCATCTTCGACCGCGGCAAGCGCGGCGAGCGCCGCGGTCAGGCCCGCCGTGGGGGCAACGTCGAATACGAGGTCGAGATCCCGTTCCGGACGGCCGTCCGGGGCGGCAGGATCCGTCTGACGGTGCCCGTTCAGGAGGAGTGCGCCGTCTGCGACGGCTCTGGCGTGGCCCCGGGTGCCGACCTCGTGACCTGCACGGAGTGCAACGGGCGGGGCGTGGTCAACCTCGGCCAGGGAAGCTTCTCCGTGAACCGCCCGTGCCCGTCCTGCATGGGGCGCGGAGAGCTGCCGACCGACGCCTGTCCGGGGTGCGGCGGCAGGGGCGAGGTGCGGAATGCCCGCAAGCTGAGCGTCAGGATACCGGCGGGCGTGTACGACGGCTCGCGGATCCGGCTCTCGGGTCAGGGCGAGCGGGGACCCGGGGGCGGTCCTCCCGGTGACCTGGTGATCACCGTCCGCGTCGACGAGGATGGCTTCTTCACCCGGCGGGGAGACGACCTGATCTGCGAGGTCCCGATCAACGTGGCCCAGGCGCTCCTCGGATCGCGGCTCCGCGTCCGCACCGTCGACAACAAGAAGGTGGTGCTCCGCGTCCCGCCGGGCACCCAGAGCGGGACCACCTTCCGCATCCGGAACCAGGGCGTCGAGAGGGACGGTCGTCGCGGCGACCAGCTGGTACGGGTGCAGATCCGCGTGCCGGAGGAGCTGTCCGACGAGGGCCGCCAGGCGGCCGAGAAGCTGGCCGAGACGGAGGGGCTGGCCTACTGAGCCCCGCCGGTGCGGCGGCCTGTCGGGGTCCTCAGCCCGCGATGACCCCGCCGCCGACGACCACGTCTCCGCGGTAGAGAACGGCGCTCTGGCCCGGCGTCACGGCCCGCTGCGCCGTCCGGAGCTCCACGTCGAACGACGCGTCGTCCATCCGCACCACCTGCCCGTCCACGATCGGCGCGCCGTGTCGGATTCTCACGCCGACCTCCTCGCCCTCCCGGGGGGGCTCGGCGAGCCAGTTGGGTCGGATCGCCCGCAGTCGAGCGCACGCCAGGGCCTCCCGGGGCCCGATGACGACCGCCCGATCCTCCGGGCGGATCTCGACCACGTACATCGGCTCCTCGAACCCGCCGGGCAGCCCCCTTCGCTGTCCCACCGTGAATCCGGCATAGCCGTCGTGACGACCTGCCCGGGTACCGTCCTCGAGGCGAAAGGGACCCGGTGTGAGGGCGGGGTGGCCGTCGTCCAGGTAGCGCCGGAGCACGCCGCGGTAGTCGTTGTCGGGCACGAAGCAGATCTCGAACGACTCGGGCTTCTCGGCCGT
>CAZEUW010000229.1:1748-3559 GCA_964515425.1 uncultured Gemmatimonadota bacterium
CCCACCAGGTCGCGGAACTTCGTGAAGCTGTTGCAGCGCACGCAGGGGATGGGGGTCCGTCCAGCGGCGTACTCCGAGACGAAGTCCGAGATGACGTCCTCGCGGAAGGCCTCCTCGGCGTCGTACACGAAGTGCGGGAACCCGACCTGGCCCGCCACCGATCGGGCGTCGGCGATCCCCTCCAGGCCGCAGCAGGTGTTCGTGGGACCGTCGACCTCGCCGTAGCAGAAGGTCTTGATCGTGGCACCCACGACCCTGTAGTCCGCCCTCGCCAGCACGGCCGCGGTCACGCTGGAATCCACGCCGCCCGACATCGCCACGAGCACGGGCGCACCGGTCTCGACCAGGGCGGGCTCGAGGGCGCGCTCGACGCGGTCCGGGGCCGCCGGGGCCGTCGTCCCGGCCGTCATCTTCGACTCCCGGCGGTGGTCGACGCGCGGAGCCGGCCGACGACGGCCGGGACGCTTTCTGCCGCCCGCGCCACCTCGTCGTCGCCCGTCTCCGGGCCGAAGCTGAATCTGAGGACCCCGTAGTCCGCGGGATCGACCGTGATCTCCATCGCCTCGAGCACGTGGGAGGGGCTCGACGAGCCGCTGCTGCAGGCCGAGCCGGCCGAGACGGCGATCCCCTCCAGATCGAGTGAGACGAGGAGCGATCCCGTGTCGACGCCCGGAACGCCGACGCTCAGCAGGTGGGGCAGCCGCCGCGGGGCCTCCTCACCGTGGATCCGCAGGTCCGGGATCCGGTCCCGCAGCTCGTCGACGAGCCCGTCGCGCAGCCGCCGCCAGCGCCGAGCGTTCTGCTCCCGATCCTCGCACGCCAGCCGGGTCGCCGTCGCGAAGCCCGTCGCTCCCACGGGGTTCGCGGTTCCCGGCCACAGCCCCCGCTCCTGGGTGCCGCCGAAGGCGAGGGGGGTGAGCTCGACGTCGGCGGGAACACGGAGGAGCCCCACGCCGACGGGCCCGCCGAGCTTGTGGGCCGTGGCCGTGAGCAGGATCGGCGGCAGGTCGTCGAGGGAGACGGGCACCTTGCCCAGCGCCTGGACGGCGTCGGTGTGGAAGGCAGCTCCGTGTCCGGCCGCCATCCGCGCCGCCTCCGCCACCGGCTGCACGACCCCCACCTCGTTGTTGGCCCACATGAGAGAGACCAGCGTCGGACGTCCGTCGACCTCCCCGAGCAGGTCCGCGAGGACGTCGAGGTCGACGGTTCCGCTCCGGTCCACCGGGATCTGCTCGACGCGGGCGCCCTCGCTCGCCGCGCGCTCGGCGGCCGCGAGGACCGCCCGGTGCTCGACGGCGGAGACGAAGATCGCGGGATCGCCAACCGCGTGGGCCCTCGCGAAGCCGAGGACGGCCAGGTTGTCGGACTGGGTGCCGCCGCCGGTGAAGACCAGCTCCGACCGCGGGCACCCGAGGTGTCCGGCGATCTCCCGACGCGCGTCCTCGAGGCGAGCATGGGCCGTCTGACCCGCGCGGTGCAGGCTGGAAGCGTTGAAGTCCGCCTCCCGCGCCACCTCCTCCATCGCGGCCCACACCTCGGCCCGGAGCGGGGAGGTGGCCGCGTGATCAAGGTAGGTCGGTCGGTCGGGGTCGGCTCGCTCGTCGTCTCGCATGGTTTCGGTCTCGGAGTGGGCGCCCCCCGCGCGGCGGTCCGCCGCCGGAGCGGAGGTATCGCTCGCGGAAACCCGGGCCATTCTACGTATCCGGCGCCGCGATTGGAGTTCCTCCGGACGCGTCGATGCCGTCCCACTTTTGTCCGAAGCCGCGCCGCACTAGCTTGGAGAACCGGCTTCCACGGAGACCGGTGGCCGG
>CAZEUW010000230.1:0-3533 GCA_964515425.1 uncultured Gemmatimonadota bacterium
TGGCCGACCGCGTCGAGGCCCACTTCGCCGTGACCGGCCCGTGACGGGAGGGGCGGCGTGACCGGAGGAGCCGATGCCGGAGGATCCCGGGCTCCCGGGCCTCGCCGGTCGCCGGGCGCTCGTCACGGGCGGCTCGCGGGGCATCGGCCGCGCCGGGGTGGTCCGGCTGGCGGCGGCGGGGGCCCACGTCGGCTTCTGCTACCGGACCGACGAGGAGGCGGCCGACGCGTCGCTCCGGGCCGCCCGCGAGGCGGGCCCGGAGGGCGAGCACTGGCACGCCGCCGCCGACCTGACCAGCCCGGAGGCGGTGGACCGGCTGTTCGAGCGGCTGGACGGGGCGTTCGGCGGCCTCGACCTGTTCGTGGGCAACGCCGGCATCTGGAACCCGGAGGCGGTCGACCTCGAGGCGCTCGAACCGGACGCGTGGGAGCGGATGATCGAGGTGAACCTGACCTCGATCTACCGGACGACACGTGCCGCCGTCGCGCGGATGGGACCGGACGGCCGGATCGTGCTCGTCGGCTCCACGGCCGGCCAGCGCGGCGAGCCGGGCCATGCGCACTACGCCGCCACCAAGGGGGCGATCGCCTCGTTCGCGAAGTCGCTCGCCGGCGAGCTGGGGCCGCGGGGCGTCACCGTGAACGTCGTCGCCCCGGGCTGGGTCGACACCGACATGAGCGCGTCGGTGCTCCGTTCCGAGGAGCGCGCGGCCGTGCTGGAGGAGATCCCGCTGCGCCGCGTGGCCGCCCCGGACGACGTGGCGGGGCCGATCTGCTTCCTGCTCTCCGACCTCGCGCGGCACGTCACCGGCGAGGTGCTCAACGTGAACGGCGGGAGCGTGCTCTGCGGATGACCGACGACCGGCTGGAGCTCGAGCCCCCGGAGGCGGTCGTCCGGCTCGCCGAGACGCTCGAGAGCCGCGGCTTCGAGGCGTGGGCGGTGGGCGGCGCCGTCCGCGACGCGATGCGGGGCGAGGGCCGCT
Source organism: uncultured Gemmatimonadota bacterium (assembly GCA_964515425.1). GTDB lineage: Bacteria > Gemmatimonadota > Gemmatimonadetes > Palauibacterales > Palauibacteraceae > CAYVFM01. The sequence goes on from CAZEUW010000230.1 coordinate 983, forward strand.
CGGACTGGGACATGGCGACCGACGCCCGTCCGGAGGACGTCCAGCGCGTCTTCCGTCGCACCGTCCCGGTGGGCGTCGAGCACGGGACGGTCGGCGTCCTGGGCGCCGACGAGGTCCTCTACGAGGTCACCACCTTCCGGCGCGACGTGGAGACCGACGGACGCCACGCCGTCGTCGAGTTCGCCGATTCCCTGGAGGAGGACCTCGCGCGCCGCGACTTCACGATCAACGCCATGGCCTGGCGGCCGGCGACGGGGGAGCTCCGCGACCCGTACGAGGGGCGGTCCGATCTCGCCGACGGGGTCCTCCGGGCGGTGGGCGATCCGGGCCGACGGCTGGCCGAGGACCGGCTGCGCGTGCTCCGCGGCCTCCGGTTCGCGGGCCGCTACCGGATGGAGATCGACCCCGCCACCCGGACGGCGCTCCGGGAGGCGGCGCCGCACACCGAGGAGCTCTCCGCCGAGCGGATCCGCGAGGAGCTCATGAAGGTGATGGGCGACCGCAGGCCGTCGGACGCCCTCCGCCTCTACCGGGAGTTCGGCGTGCTCCCGGTGTGGTATCCCGAGCTCGAGGGGGACGACGGCGACGACCCGCGCCGCGAGCTGCACCTGGGGGCCGTCGACGCGATCATCCGCGATCGGCCGCTGCTCCGGGTCGCGCGCTGGCTCGTCCCGGTGGCCGACGACGGCGACGCGCGTGCCGAGCGGGCGGACGCCCTCCTCGAGCGGCTCAAGTTCTCGAACCGGGCCCGGGAACGGGTCGTCGCCCTGCTGCGTCACTACGACCGGCTCCCCGCGCCCACCGACTCCGACGCGCAGCTCCGCACCTGGCTGGTGGAGATCGGCGAGGGGCGGGTGCGCGACCTCTTCCGGCTGCACGTCGCCACCGTGCGGGCGCACGGGGCCGACGAGAGGGCCCGGCTGCTCGTCCACCTGTGGCGCCGGGTGCACGGGGAGCTCTTGGCCCGTCCGCCCCTCGACGTGACCGACCTCGCGGTGAGCGGCCGGGACCTGCTGGCCCGGGGCGTGAAGGAGGGCCCGTTCGTGGGGATCCTGCTCGACGAGCTCCACGCCCAGGTGCTGGAGAACCCCGGGCTCAACAACCGGGAGGACCTCATGGAGCTGGCCGACGAGCTGATCGAGGCCGGCCACCTGCGGGGGGCGGAGGCCGCGCCGGACGGGACGGACGGTGGCTGAGGAGCCGAGCCTGTTCGGGCCCGACGCGGGGACGGGCGGGCGGGACCCGTCCGGCGCGGAGGAGGCGCCCGCCGACGCGCCGCTCCCGGCGCGCATCCGCCCCCGGACGCTCGAGGAGTTCGTGGGGCAGGAGGCCATCGTCGGCGACGGGGCGCCGCTCCGGGAGCTGCTCCTCCAGGACCGGGTGCCGAGCCTGATCTTCTGGGGACCCCCCGGTTCGGGGAAGACGACGCTCGCGGGGATCATCGCCCGGGAGACCGACGCCGCGTTCGAGCCGTTCAGCGCGGTGACCGAGGGCATCGCACGGGTGCGGGAGCTCATCGCGCAGGCGGAGCAGCGGAAGCGGGCCACCGGCCGGGACACGATCCTCTTCGTGGACGAGATCCACCGCTTCAACCGCGCCCAGCAGGACGCCTTCCTCCCCCACGTGGAGCAGGGCACGATCACCCTGATCGGTGCCACCACGGAGAACCCGAGCTTCGAGGTGGTGGGCCCCCTGCTGAGCCGCACCCGGGTGTTCACCCTGGAGCCGCTCGCCCCCGTCGAGCTCCAGCTCCTCCTCCGGCGGGCGCTGCGCGACGAGGAGCGCGGGCTCGGCGACCGGGACGTCGAGGTCGACGACGAGGCCCTGTCGCGGCTGGCCGAGGCGGCGGACGGGGACGCGCGACGCGCCCTGAACGCGCTGGAGACGGCGGCCGAGCTGGCGGGGGAGGGGGGTCGGATCGAGCTCGAGCACGTCGAGCAGGCCCTGCAGCGACGCTTCCCCCGCTACGACAAGTCGGGCGAGGAGCACTACAACCTGATCTCCGCCCTCCACAAGGCGATCCGCGGGTCGGACCCCGACGGCGCCCTCTACTGGCTCGCGAGGATGCTCGAGGGGGGCGAGGACCCCCTCTACCTGGCCCGTCGCCTGGTGCGGATGGCCAGCGAGGACGTGGGGCTGGCCGACCCGGGAGCGTTGCGGATGGCGCTCGCCGGGCGGGACGCCTACCACTTCCTCGGCTCGCCCGAGGGCGAGCTCGCCCTCGCGGAGGTCGTCGTCTACCTGGCCGTGGCGCCCAAGTCCAACCGGGTCTACGAGGCGTTCGGCGCCGCCCGCCGGGCCGCCCGGGAGTCGCCCGCCGCGCCGGTGCCGCTCCACCTTCGCAACGCGCCCACCGAGCTGATGGAGGAGATGGGCTACGGCGAGGGCTACGCGTACGATCACCGCTGGGAGGGCGGCGTCGCCCCCCAGCGCTACCTGCCCGAGGAGCTGGACGGACAGCGCTTCTACGAGCCGGGCGAGCGGGGCACCGAGAAGCGGATCCGCGAACGGATGGAGCGCATCGCGGAGCTGCGGCGTCGGGCGTCGGGGG
>CAZEUW010000231.1:0-3523 GCA_964515425.1 uncultured Gemmatimonadota bacterium
GGCCGCACGACGGGGTGGCGGTCGCGGTCGACGGGGACGAGCTCGTCGTCCGCGGACCGACGGTCGGGCTGGGCTACCTCGGCTCGACCCGCGCGCCGGGAGCGGTGGTCCGCGGGGGGCGCGTCATCCCGCGCCAGGGCGAGCCGGCGCCGGAGGAGGGGACCGCCGGGTCGGGAGCCGCTCCGACGCCGGAGGCGACCGGGCGCCCGCTGACCGACGCGGACGGCTGGCTCCACACCGGCGACGCCGGACGCCGCGACCTCGAGGGGCGGCTCTACGTCACCGGCCGCCTGTCGGAGCGGCTGGTCACGGGCGGCGTGACGGTCGACCCGAGCGAAGTCGAGCGGGTGCTCCGGGGCCATCCCGAGGTGGCCGACGTCTGCGTGGCCGGGATCTCGGACCCGGAGTGGGGGGAGCGCCTGGTGGCCGCGGTCGTCCGCGACCTCGACTCCCCCGAGGCGGACCCGGCGGCCCCGCTCGAGGAGGCGGGGCTCGCCGAGTGGTTCGGGGAGCGGCTGTCGGTCCCGAAGCGGCCGCGCGCCGTCCGGTTCGTCGACCGCATCCCCCGGAACGCCAACGGAAAGCCGGATCGGGCCGCCGTACGCCGCCTGTTCGCCTGAGCTTCGATCGAGGACCTGCGACGGGCGACGGGGTACGTCCGGGCGTGGCCCTGTCGTTGCAGGGTCCAGGTACCGTCCCCGCCACCCTCTTCAGATCGATCTGAAGAGGGCAGGGAGAGGGGACGGAACGAGCCCGAACCGAACGAGGGGAGTGGGGAGCATGAGCGTCGAGAGTCGATGGAAAGTAGCCGTCGCGGCCGTGGTCCCGGCGGTGGTCCTGCTGGTGGTCGGGGCCGCCCCGGCGCAGGGCCAGTCCGCGCCGCAGCCGTGGTCGTTCGACGGCCGGGCGGGGATCGCGATCCCCTTCGGCGGCCTGGGCGACCTGGTGGACGTCGGGCCGAGCTTCGGCGCCGGCGTGGCGTACGAGATCCAGCCCCGCGTCTTCCTCCGCTTCGACGGCGACCTGGACCTGTACGGGGGCGCGGACTTCGACGCGGTCGAGGCCGAGCAGGAGCGGGGCCCGGACGTGAGCCTCTGGCACCTGACCGGCTCCGCCGAGGTCGAGCTCACCGACCCGGCCCGCAACATGCCGTGGAGGGTGACGGCCAACGGGGGCGTCGGCCTGACCGTGTTCGACGTCGACCGCTTCGACGTGCCGGTCGACAACCCCCGCACCGGCGAGCAGAACGTCCGCGAGTTCAGCTCGACGTCCCTCACCTTCGTGCCCGGCGTGAAAGCGCTCTACGAGGTGAACCCGCAGCTCGACGTCTACGGCAGCCTGCAGTGGTTCCTCGCCTTCACCGACGAGGACGAGACGGCCGTCTTCACGGCGCTGAGCGGCACCGAGGTCAGCCCCTTCGGCAGCGCCTCGAGCTTCCCGCTCACCGTCGGGGTCCGGGCCACCTTCTAGCGATCAGCGCATCCGTTCACACGTGACGCGAGGTTCCGCCATGCTTCCGACCCTCTCGGGCCCGACTCCTTCGACGTCCGGCTCCGTCGACGCTTCCGCGGGGCGGCAGGCCGTCGTCGCCGCCTCGGTCGGGGTGCTGGCCGCGCTGGGGATCGCCGCGCTGGTGCTCGCCGCGGCGCCGTCCCCGCTCGCGGCGCAGCAGGGAGCGCAGCAGGAGGTCGACGTCGAGGTCACCCACGTCTCCGGCTCGGTCTACGTGCTGGAGGGGCGGGGCGGCAACATCGGCGTCTCCGCGGGACCGGACGGCGTCGTGCTGGTGGACGACCAGTTCGCCCGGCTCGCGCCGCAGATCCGTGCCGCGGTCGACACGCTGGCCGAGCGCGGCCTCCGCTTCGTGCTCAACACGCACTGGCACGGGGACCACACCGGGGGCAACGCGGCCTTCGGCCGGGACGCGCCCATCGTCGCGCACCACAACGTCCGGGAGCGGCTCGCCACGGCCCAGGTGATCCGGGGCGACACGATCGCCGCGAGCCCTGACTCGGCGCTCCCCGTCCTCACCTTCGACCGCGCCGTGCGCCTCCACCTGAACGGTGAGCCGATCGAGGTCGTCCACTTCCCCCGGGGCCACACCGACGGCGACGCCGTGGTCTTCTTCCCCGGCTCCAACGTGGTCCACATGGGCGACCTCATGTTCGCCGACCGGTTCCCCTTCGTGGACCTGGCGAGCGGCGGCAGCCTCGCCGGCTACACCGAGGCGGTGGCCGCCGTCCTGGAGCGGATCCCCGACGACGCGGCGGTGATCCCGGGCCACGGCCGGCTCACGGACGTCGAGGGGCTCCGCCGCTTCCACGACATGCTCGTGACCACGGCCGGGATCGTCCGCGAGCGCATGGAGGAAGGCGCCAGCCTCGAAGAGACGATCGCCGCCGGCCTGCCGGAGCGCTGGAGCTCCTGGGGCGAGGGGTTCATCTCCACGGAGCAGTGGCTCGAAACGATCTACAGGAGCCTGGAGTGACCGACGACGTCGCCGAGGACGGCCCCGACGCCCACCCCGCGGCCGACGACGCCCACCCCGCGGCCGACGGGTACAACGCGGGCTTCGCCGAGGAGCTGACGGAGCGGCGCCTCCGCGAGCGGGGCGTCGTTCCGCCGTCCCTCGCCGACTGGACGGGGGACGGGCGCGCGGTTCGGGCCCGCCGGCCGGCGCCCTCCGCCGGGGTCCCGCCGGTTCCCGTCCCGGGCCCGCCGGACCTGCTGGGCGAGACGCCGTCCGAGGGCCGCCTCCGGCTCGCCGCCGCGGCCGGCGGGCTCGTCGCCGCCTTCCGCGACCACGGCCACCTCGCCGCCCGCATCGACCCGATCGGCGACCGTCAGTCGGGTCACCCGCTGCTCGAGCCCGCCAGCTACGGCGTGGTGGAGGAGGACCTCCGGCAGGTCCCGAGCGCGCTGATCGGGCTCGGCCACCTCGGAGACGACGTCGCCGAGGCGCTGAGCGAGCTCCGGGAGATCTACTGCGGCTCGATCGGCTACGAGCTGGACCACGTGGACGACCCGGAGCAGCGAGAGTGGCTCCTCGAGCGGATCGAAGCGGGGGAGCATCGCCGGAAGCTCTCCGACGAGGAGGCCCGGAACCTCCTCGCCCGGTTGTCGGAGGTCGAGGGGATGGAGCGCTTCCTCCACCGGGCCTACCTCGGCAAGAAGCGCTTCTCGATCGAGGGCGTCGACATGATGGTCCCGATGCTGGACGAGGCGCTCGCCCGGAGCGCCGACGCAGGGGTCCGGGAGGCGGTGCTCGGCATGGCCCACCGCGGCCGCCTCAACGTGCTCGCGCACATCATCGGGCGGCCCTACCGGAGCATCATCGCGGAGTTCGAGGGCGAGCGCGAGCACGGCGTCGGGACCATGGTGCCCGAGGGGGGCGCCGGCGACGTGAAGTACCACCTGGGAGCCGCCGGCGTGGTGGAGACCGGCCGGGGCACGGTCGAGGTCCGGCTCGCGCCCAACCCGAGCCACCTGGAGCACGTGAACCCGGTGGTGGAGGGGATGGCCC
>CAZEUW010000232.1:0-3480 GCA_964515425.1 uncultured Gemmatimonadota bacterium
GATCGTCCTGGCGGTCACGCTCGGATACCTGGCCGTCTCCCTCGGGGTCGGGCTCCTCTCGGGAGGTCGCGCCTCGCGGACGCCGGAGGGCTACGTCGCGGGCGACCGCTCGTTCGGGTTCCTGGTGCTCTACTTCGTGATGGGCGCCTCGATCTTCAGCGCCTTCGCCTTCCTGGGCGGCCCGGGCTGGGCCTACTCGCGGGGCGCCGCGGCCTTCTACATCCTCGCGTACGGCACGGTCGGGCTCGTCCCCTGGTACTTCTTCGGGCCGCGCGTGGCCCGGCTCGGCCGGCGCTTCGGCTACGTGACCCAGGCCGAGTTCTTCGCGCACCGCTACCGGAGCCCCGCCCTCTCGGCCATGCTCGCGGTCGTCTCGGTCGTGGCCTTCCTCCCCTACCTCACCCTCCAGATGAAGGGGGCGGGCTACGTGTTCGAGGTGGTGACCGAGGGGCGGATCCCGACCTGGGCGGGGGCCGCGCTCGCCTACGGGGTCGTGCTGCTCTACGTGTTTCGCAGCGGCGTGCTGGGCGTGGGGTGGACGAACACCTTCCAGGGGATCTTCATGATGGTGCTCGCCTGGGGGCTCGGCCTCTACCTGCCGGAGACGCTCTACGGCGGCGTGGGCCCGATGTTCGACGCTCTCGCGCGGGAGGCGCCGGAGCTGCTACGGGCGCCCGGCCTGGGGGCGGACGGGCAGCCGTGGAGCTGGGGCGGCTACACCAGCGCCATCGCGATCTCGGTGCTCGGCTTCAGCCTGTGGCCACACTACTTCATGAAGATCTTCACGGCGCGCGACGAGCGGACGCTGAAGCGGACGGTGGTCTACTATCCCACCTTCCTGATCTTCCTCGTCCCGATCCTGCTGATCGGCTTCAGCGGCGTGCTCGCCTTCCCGGGCGTCGAGCCGGCCGACGCCATCCTGCCGACGGTCCTGATGTCGCTCGACCTGCCGGCGGTGCTGGTCGGCCTCTTCTGTGCCGGCGCCCTCGCCGCCTCGATGTCCACGGGCGACGCGATCCTGCACGCGGGCGGCTCGGTGCTGGTCCGCGACCTGTACGGTGCCCTGTTCCGGCCCGAGATCGAGCCCGAGCGCGAGCGCCGCCTCATCCAGCTCGTGGTGGTGGTCCTCGGCGGCGTCGCCTACTACGTGGCGGTGCTGTCCGACCTCTCGCTCGTGGCGCTGCTCCTGCTCTCCTACGGCTTCATCGCCCAGCTCTTCCCGCTGCTGTGCGCCGCCTTCTTCTGGCCGCGGACGACGCGACCCGGCGCGCTGGCCGGGCTGACCGCCGGAGTGGCGGTGACGGTGGTTTGGAACCTGCTGCCCCACCTGCAGGCGTGGGACGTGCACCCGGGTGTCTGGGGTGTGGCGGCGAACCTCGTCGTCCTCGTCGGCGTCTCGCTGGCGACCTCGCCGATGGACGAGGAGCACGTCCGCCAGTTCGTGGTGACCTGACGGCTCGACGGTCCCGAAGGACGGGCGCCGCGAGGAACCGACGGACGCGAGGAGAGCGATGGGCAGCCCGACGCTGGTGCTGCTGAACCCGGAGGCCGGGAGCTGCGACGACGTCGACCGCTGCCGACGGCTGCTCGGCCGGATTCCGGGCTCCGAGGTCGCGGTCCTGACCTCCGCCGACGGGTTGAGCGAGCGGGTGGTCCGGGCCCTGGAGGAGGATCGCGAGCGGCTCGTGATCGCGGGGGGCGACGGAACGGTCCACCGCGCGGTCCAGCCGATGGCGGACGCCGACGGGGAGGTGCCCGTGCTGGGCGTGCTCCCCCTGGGCACGGCCAACGACCTGGCGCGATCCCTGGCCGTTCCCCTCGACCTCGAGGAGGCCGTGGAGTGGATCGCGACCGCGCCGGACCGGCCCGTCGACCTGGTGGAGATGTCGACGTCGGAGGGGGAGGCCACCTGGTGCGTCAACGTCGCCACGGGGGGCTTCGGCGGCGAGGTCACCGACCGCGTCGACCGCGAAGAGAAGCGGCACTGGGGCTCGCTCGCCTACCTGCGCTCGGCGATCGAGGAGCTGAACGACCTCCCGCGCTACCGGGCGCGCATGGAGGTCGCCGACGGCGAGGTCTTCGAGTGGGAGGTCGTCAACCTGGTCGTGGCGAACGGGAGCTATTCGGGAGGCGGCATCGCCGTCGCGCCCCGGGCACGCCTGGACGACGGCCGCGTCGACGTGGTCGGGATCCCCCCGCTGGGTCTGGGCCAGCTCGCGAAGCTCGCCAGCGCCGCCCTCGCCGGCGACCTCCAGGACCAGGAGGAGGTGCTCAGCCTGCGCACCGACCGCCTGAAGGTCCGCGCGGAGCCCCCGATGCGCTTCCGCTGCGACGGCGAGCGCGCCTCTTCCACGCCTCTCGCGTTCCGCGTCGTCCCGCGAGCGCTCCGCGTGATCGCCGGGGGCGAGGCCGAGGGCTGAGCGTCAGCCTTCGCGGGCCTCACCGGCCCGCCCGGCGAAGGCCCGCGGCCAGCGCGCGCAGAGCGCCGCGTAGGCCTCCACCGCCTCCTCCAGCTCCGAGACGGCCAGCGACTCGCGCACCGTGTGGGCGAGCTCCTCCGCGCCGGGACCGAACCCGACGACCGTCCGGCCCGCCCGCGCGAAGTGGCCGCCGTCGGTCGCGAACCCCCAGACACCCACAGGCGGGCGCCGCCCGAGCGGGTCCTCGAGGACGTCGGCCGCGCTGACGACGGCGGGATGGTCGGCCGGGAGCAGGAAGGCGGGGTTGTCCGCCGGGAAGTCGGCCTCGTAGCCGTTCCAGCTCCGCCGCGCGCGGGACGGGATCTCCACCGTCACGGCGTCGTCGTCGGCGAGGGCCTCCAGGCGGTCGCGGAGGTCCCCGGCGGCCTGCCCCGGCACCAGCCGGCAGTCGAGCACGAGGACGACCTCGCCCGGGATCACGTTCGCGCTCCGCTGGTCGGTGCGCACCAGAGTGGGCGCCACGGTGGCCCGGCCGAGGGCGTCGTCCACGGGCAGCTCGAGCGCGGGGAGCCGCTCGAGGAACCGGGCGAGCGCGAAGAGGGGGTTCACGCCACGATCGGGCGCGCTGGCGTGGGCGCTGCGCCCGGCGAAGCGCACCTGGAGCTCGGCCCGGCCCCGGTGCCCACGGCGCAGCTCGTTGGAGCTCGGCTCGCCCACCAGCACCAGGTCGGCCGGAAGCCGATCGGCGAGGTGGCGGGCGCCGACGCCGCCGACCTCCTCGCCCACCACGGCCGCCACCCGGACCTCGCCGGCGAGTCCGTCGGCGGCGGCGCGCGCCGCGCCGTGGATCTGCGCCGCCATCGGGCCCTTGATGTCCACGGCCCCGCGTCCCCACACCCGGCCGCCCTCGACCTCCGCGGCGAACGGGGGATGGTCCCAGTCGTCCGGGTCGCCCGCGTCGACGACGTCGAGGTGGGTGAGCAGCAACAGGGAGGGCGCCTGCCGACGACCCTCGAAGGCCCCGACGACGTTCCCCGCCTCGTCGACCTCGACCCGGTCG
>CAZEUW010000233.1:0-3478 GCA_964515425.1 uncultured Gemmatimonadota bacterium
CCGTCGAAGTTCGTGTCGAAGCCGTTCATCACCATCGTCATCTCGCGGGCCGACTCCCGGCCCTCGGGGGGGTCCACGATGAAGGTCCCGTAGAGCCCCTTGTGGATGTGCCGCTTCAGGGGGATGGCGTGGCAGTGGTAGAGGTGCAGGCCGAAGGGCTTCGCCTCGAACTCGTAGGTGAACTTCTCGCCCGGATGCACGAGCGGGAAGACGCCGTCCATCGCCGGAACGTGGGTCCCGTGGAAGTGGATCGTGTGCGGGTGGGAGCCCGCGTTCACGAACCGGACGCGAACGAGGTCGCCCTCGGTGGCGCGGATGGTGGGGCCCGGCACGCGGCCGTTGTAGGTCCAGGCGGGGAACCACACGCCGGGCGCCACCTCGATCTCCCGATCCAGGGCTACGAACTGGTAGTCGCGGACGGTGCGGCCGTCCGGCCCCCGGCTCACCTCGCCGCCGTCGAACTCCGTGAGGTAGGCGTCCGGGTCGAAGCCGTCGGCCGGCTTGCCGTCTCCGAAGGTCGTCATCCGGAGCTGGCCCATGTCGCTCGGATCGTGGATCACGCCCTCCGGGGCCTCGGCCGGCACGGCCTCGCTCGTGTCGACCGTGGCGGCGTAGCCCTCGCCGGGCCGCGACTGGGCGGCAGCCTCCCGGTCCGCGGCCTCCTGGGCGTCGGCCGGGCTCACGCCAGCGGCCCGCAGCGCGGCGCCCGCCTCACTGTCCGCCGCCAGGCGCAGGACGGCCGCGCCGGAGAGGCCGGCCACGCCGGCCGCTCCGAGCTTGAGCCAGTCCCTTCTGGTGAGCTTCCTGGGTTCGGACGTCTCCACGGCTTTCACCGGCGGCGGGGATGCTTCGGAAACGAGCGGCCGGGGCGGCCGCGGCGACGGCGCCCCGAGTTTTAGGCGACGCTAAAAATGGTAGCGCGCGAGCCGCGATCCGTCAAGCGGGAGGGGCGCACGCGCTCCCCGTTCACGCGCCGTCGCCGCTTTCCACGCCCGGGAGTCGCCGGTAGCTTCCGCGGCGAGGTGACCCGGCGGCGCGCATGGCCGCCGACTCCCTTCCCCGTCAGGCCGGAACCCGAGCCTTGGTCGACACCATCGCCAGCCTGGACCGCGCCCGGCCCTCGGCCGCGCCGGAGCTGATGGACCGGCCCGACTGCGACCCGGACCGGCTCGAGCGGGCGCTCGACGGGCTCGCGCGCGTACACGCCCTCACCGGGGGCCACGCGCTGCATTCCCGGCCGCTGGTGCGCGCCGCCGACCGGGCGGCCGAGCGCGACGAACTGCTGGTCCTCGACGTGGGGGCCGGAGGCGGCGAGGGCTCGGCCCACCTGCGCCGCCGTCTGCGGCGGGACGGACGCGGAAGCCGGGCGGTCCTCTGCGACCTGCATCCGGTCACGATCCGGCTCGCGCGAGAGCGGAGGCACAGGGACCGCGGCGTCGACCCGGAGGGCTACCGCTACGTGCGGCTCACGGCACCGCGCCTCCCGTTCCCGGACGGCTGCTTCGACCTCGCCTTCTCGGCGACCACCCTCCACCACCTCGAGCGGGACGAGGCGGTGCGCTTCCTCTCCGAGATCGACCGCGTGAGCGCCGGCCGCTGGGTGGTGACCGACCTGCGCCGCTCCCTGGTGGCCTGGACGCTGGTGCGGCTGCTGGCGGCGACCGTGTGGAGGAACAACCCCCTTCCGCGCCGCGACGGCCCCCTCTCGGTCCGTCGGAGCTACACGCCCCGCGAGCTGGAGGCGCTGCTCGCGGAGGCGGGGCTTCCCGGGGCGCGGGTGGACCGGCGCGGACCGGTCAGATTGCGGGCGCTCGGCGCGGGGCTGCCGTGAAGGGCTCGGGCGCCCGGTGATCGCGGACCGCGTGCTGGTGGTCGGGGCCGGCCCCGCCGGAAGCTCGCTCGCCCTGCGGCTGGCGCGGCGTGGGATCCACGTCACGCTGGTGGACGCCACCTCCTTCCCGCGCTCCAAGCCCTGTGGCGACTGCCTGAGCCCCGGAGCCTCCCCCCTCCTGGCGGAGCTCGGGCTGCTCGACCGCCTGCGGGCCCGTGCCGGCGAGCTCGAGGGATGGCGACTCCACTCCCCGGGAGGCGCGACGGCCGTGGGGCGCTTCGGCTCGGAGGTGGTACGCAGCTCGGAGGCGCGACACGGCTCGGAAGTCGACGGCGGCTCCGGCACGCGCCGCGGCACCCGGTCCGACGCTCCGGTGCGGGGGCTCGCCCTCCCGCGGCGGGAGCTCGACCAAGTGCTGGTCGGGGCCGCGCGCGAGGCGGGCGCCGAGCTGAGGGAGGGGACGCGGGTGTTCGGCCTGCTCCGCGACGAGGACCGGGTGGTCGGCGTGCGGGCGCGCGATCGCAGCGGTCGGGAGGTCACGCTCGCGGCCGGCGTGGTGGTCGGCGCCGACGGGCTGCGGTCGGTCGTGGCCCGGCGGCTCGCAGGGGTGCGCCGCGGCGAGAGGCGACGGCTGGCCCTGGTCGGCCGCTTCCACGGGGTTGAGCCGGGCGCGGGCGGGCGCCTGGGGGAGATGCGGATCGGACGGGACGGCTGCCTGGGGCTGGCGCCGCTCGGCGGCGGCCGCTGGAACGCGACGCTGGTGGTGCCCCTCGATCGTGCCCCGGCGGTGGCCGAGGGCCGGCGGCACTTCTTCCGCGAGGGTCTGCGTCGGTACGGCGTCGAGGCCCGGTTCGAGGCCGCCGAGCCCCTCGGATCCCTGGCGATCACGGGTCCTTTCGAGGTCGCGCCCCGGCGCACGACCGCTCCCGGCGCTCTCCTCGTCGGCGACGCGGCGGGCTACTTCGATCCGATGACCGGACAGGGGATCCATCGGGCGCTCGTGACCGCCGCGTCGGCCGCCGACGCCGTGATCGGCATGCTGGCGGCGGCCGACGTCTCCGCGGAAACGTCGGCGCGCCGACGCTACGAGGACGCGCTCCGGAGGACGCTCGGGCCCGGGCGCCGGGTCCAGGTCGGGCTCGACGCCCTGGCGGTCCGCCCCGCGCTCCTGGACCGCGCCGTGGCGCTTCTGGCGGAGCGGCCGCGGCTCGCCGACCTCCTCGTCGACGTCACCGGCGACCGGCTCCCGGCCGCCGCGCTAGCCGATCCGCGCCGGCTCCTCCCGGCCCTGCTGTCCCGTGGTCGGCCCGGAGGCTCCGCTCCGCGGGGCCGCCCTCGAGCTTCCACGCGCGGCCGCCCCGCGACCCGCTCACGATCCTCCATCCACACACCGACGGGCGCACCATGCAGACCCACAACGAGATCCTGATCCGCGCTCCCGTCGAGGACTGCCTCGCGGCGGCCGCCGACGTCGAGCGATGGCCCGAGATCCTCCCCCACTACCGGCGCGTGACCTTCGTCCGCAAGGACGGCCTCGGCCGGGGCAGGGTCGAGATGGCGGCCGTGAGAGGCTTCGGCCCGCTGCCCTGGCCCACCTGGTGGGAGTCGGAGATGGTCACCGACCGGGAGGCGGCGGAGGTCCGCTAC
>CAZEUW010000234.1:0-3419 GCA_964515425.1 uncultured Gemmatimonadota bacterium
CCGACCTCTCCTCCACCGAGCGCCGCATCGGGGAGCTCCTCCTCCAGGAGGACCTCGTCAGCGTCGATCAGCTCGAGAAGGCGCTCGAGGAGCAGAGCCGGAGCGGCACGCGGCTCGGCTACTGCCTCGTGGCGATGAAGATGGTCTCGGAGTCGGACCTCACCCGCATCCTCTCGCGTCAGTTCCACATCCCCGCGGTCGACCTGTCCTCGGCCGAGGTGGAGGACGCGGCGGTCAAGCTCGTCCCGGCGGAGTTCGCCTCGAAGCACCTCATCATGCCGATCCGGCGGCAGGGGCGGTCGTTGACCGTGGCGATGGCGGACCCGACCGACCTGAACGTGGTGGACGACCTGAAGTTCATCACCCGCTTCGACGTCCAGCCGGTGGTGGCCGGCGAGTACTCGCTCCGGCACGCGATCGAGCGGCACTACGACGTCACGACCGAGCGGCTGAGCGGCCTGCTGGAGGACATCGAGGAGGAGCAGGAGCAGGAGCAGCAGGTCGAGCTGGTCGCGGAGGAGGACGAGGAGGACCTGAGCGCCAAGGAGCTCCGCGCGCAGGTGGACGAGGCGCCGGTGGTGAAGCTGATCAACGGCCTGCTCACCGACGCGGTGCGGCGCGGGGCCTCGGACATCCACGTGGAGCCCTACGAGGAAGACCTGCGGGTCCGCTACCGGATCGACGGCTCCCTGCAGGAGATCATGACGCCGCCCGAGCGGATGAAGGCGGCCATCACGTCGCGCATCAAGATCCTGGCGGACATGAACATCGCCGAGCGGCGCGTCCCCCAGGACGGGCGCATCAAGATGAAGATCGGCGAGCGGGTGGTCGACTTCCGCGTCTCGACCCTGCCGGTCCTGAACGGCGAGAAGATCGTGCTGCGCGTGCTGGACAAGGAGAGCCTCACGCTCGAGCTCGAGAAGTTCGGCATGGAGCCCAGGGCGGAGGAGGACTTCCTCTCGGCGGTCTCGAGCCCGTACGGGATGGTGCTGGTGACCGGGCCCACCGGCTCCGGCAAGACGACCACCCTCTACAGCGCCCTCCACCGGATCAACACCGAGTCGGTCAACATCATGACGGCCGAGGACCCGGTCGAGTACAACCTGCACGGGATCAACCAGGTCCAGGTCCGGCCCGAGATCGGCCTCAGCTTCGCCACGGCGCTGAAGTCCTTCCTGCGCCAGGACCCGAACGTGATCATGGTCGGCGAGGTCCGCGACTTCGACACCGGGAGCATCGCCATCAAGGCGGCGCTGACCGGCCACCTCGTCCTCTCCACCCTGCACACCAACGACGCGGCCTCCACCATCACCCGGCTGGTGGACATGGGGATCGAGCCCTTCAACGTCGCCTCCGCGGTGAACGTGATCACCGCCCAGCGGCTGGTCCGGCGCGTCTGCACCAACTGCAAGGCGGAGACGACGTACATGGACGAGGTCCTCGCGGCCGCCGGGCTCGACGCCGAGGAGGCGGGCTCGATCACCTTCTACGAGGGCGAGGGCTGCGACGCCTGCAACGGGACCGGATACTCCGGGCGGCAGGGCCTGTACGAGGTCATGCCGATGACCTCCACGCTCAAGCGCATGATCCTCCGGGGCGCCTCGGCCGACGAGCTGAAGGAGCAGGCGGTCGAGGACGGGATGCTCACCCTGCGCGAGGACGGCCTGCTCAAGGTGCGGCGCGGGGTCACCAGCCTGGAGGAGGTCCTGAAGGAGACCGCCGCCTGAGCCGCGGGGGCGCATCCCCGTGCCGGACCACGCCCCGCCCGACATCCACGAGCTGCTCCGCGAGATGGTGCGTCGGGCCGCGTCGGACCTCCACCTGACGGCCGGCCGGAAGCCCCGCTTCCGGGTCGACGGCGCCCTGATCGAGGCGAACACCTCCCCTCGCCTCCGGCCGGACGACACCCGCTCGATGGCGTACGAGCTGCTCACCGAGGAGCAGCGCGCCGCGTTCGAGGCGGACGGCGAGATCGACTTCTCCTTCGGGGTCGCGGACCTCTCCCGCTTCCGCGGCAACGTGTTCCTGCAGCGGGGGAGCGTGGCCGCGGCGCTCCGCGGCGTCCCGTTCGAGATCGACGGCTTCGAGGAGCTGGGGCTGCCGCCCGTCGTGGCGGAGCTGGCCGAGAGGCCCCGGGGGCTGGTGCTCGTGACCGGGCCGACCGGCTCGGGCAAGTCGACCACCCTCGCGGCCATGATCGACCGGGTCAACCGCACGCGCCGGGGCCACGTCGTCACCGTCGAGGACCCGATCGAGCACGTGCACGCCCACCGGAGCTGCCTCGTCCACCAGCGGGAGGTGGGCACCGACACGGCGAGCTTCGCCTCGGCGCTGCGCCACGTCCTGCGGCAGGACCCCGACGTGATCCAGATCGGCGAGCTGCGCGACCGGGAGACCGTCGAGGCGGCCCTCACCGTGGCCGAGACCGGCCACCTCACCCTGGCCACCCTGCACACCGCCAGCGCCGCCGAGGCGGTCGGCCGTGTGGTCGACGTCTTCCCGGCCCACCGGCAGGGGCGCGTCCGGCGCCAGCTCGCCTCCGTCCTCCAGGGCGTCGTCGCGCAGGTCCTCCTGCCCCGCGCCTCCGGGCCGGGTCGGGTCGTGGCCTGCGAGGTCCTCGTGGCGACGCCGGCGGTCCGCAACCTCGTCCGGGAGGACAAGGCGCATCAGATCCGCTCGCTCATGCAGGCGGGCCGGCGGCACGGGATGCGGACGATGAACCACGCGCTGAGCCGGCTCCTCGCGGCGGGGGAGATCGAGCGGGAGGACGCCCTCCGGGTCAGCGACGATCCCGGGGAGCTCGAGGGCCTGCTGGGCCGGGCCGCCCCGGTCCCTTCACCGACGGGATAGCCCGGGGAGGAGAGGAGCGCGATGAGCGAGTGGCAGTACAGGGCCCGCAGCCTCGAGGGCCAGGTCGAGCGGGACACGATCGAGCGCGAGAGCCGCGAGGAGGTCGTCGCCCACCTCCGCCGCCGGCGATTGATCCCGATCGACGTCCGGGAGCGTCCCGAGGCGATCAGCTTCCGGCTCGGGCGTCCCGTGAAGACGCGCGACCTCGTGGTCTTCACCCGCCAGCTCGCCACCATGGTGGACGCCGGGATGCCGCTGGTGCAGGCGTTGACGATCCTCTCGAAGCAGACCGGCAACGACGTCCTGCGCGAGACCGTGCGGGACGTGGTGTTCGACGTGGAGGCGGGCCGCACCCTGACCGACGCGCTGCGGGGGCACCCCGCGGTGTTCGCCGACCTGTACGTGAGCATGGTCGCGGCGGGCGAGGCCGGCGGCGTCCTCGACACGACCCTCCGGCGCCTGGCGGCCTTCCTGGAGAAGCAGGACGCCCTGCGTCGGAAGGTGAAGGGGGCGATGATCTATCCCGCCGTGATCGTGGCGGTGGCGGCGGCCGCGATCGCCGTGCTGCT
>CAZEUW010000235.1:0-3409 GCA_964515425.1 uncultured Gemmatimonadota bacterium
CGGCCTCGAGGACGACGGGCTCGAGACGCTCCGGGCCGCCCTCCGGCGCCCGACGCCGGAGCGCCCCTTCCAGATCTGGCGCGCCTTCGAGCGGGGACTCGGGCCCGCCGAGGTCTCCGAGCTCACGCACGTCGACCCCTGGTTCCTGGGCGAGCTCGCGGAGCTCGTCGCGGGGGCCCGCGAGTTCGCGGAGCTCGAGACCGTGGAGCCGGAGGCGCTCGCCACGATGAAGCGGGCCGGCTTCTCCGACGCCGAGCTCGCGGCCCTGCGCGACGTGCAGGAAGAGCGCATCCGCCGCTCGCGGGACGCCGCGGGGCTGCGGCCCGTCTACAAGCGGGTGGACACGTGCGCGGGCGAGTTCCCGGCCGCCACGCCTTACCTCTACTCCACCTACGAGCGGGAGAACGAGTCGGAGCCGTCCGACCGTCGGAAGGTGGTCATCCTCGGCAGCGGCCCGAACCGGATCGGCCAGGGGATCGAGTTCGACTACTGCTGCGTGAGCGCCGCGCTGGCGCTGCGGGAGGAAGGGTTCGAGACGATCATGGTGAACTCGAACCCCGAGACGGTCTCGACCGACTTCGACGTCTCGGACAAGCTCTACTTCGAGCCTCTGACCGTGGAGGACGTGCTCGAGATCGTCCGGCGCGAGCGGCCGGAGGGCGTGGTCGTCCAGCTCGGGGGGCAGACGCCGCTCTCGATCGCCCGCACGCTGGAGGAGCAGGGCGTGCCGATCCTCGGCACGCCGGTCGACGCGATCGACGAGGCCGAGGACCGCCGCCGCTTCGAGGCGCTCTGCCGCGAGCTGGGGGTGAGGGCGCCCCCCGGCGGGACGGCGACCGGCGCCGAGGAGGCCGCCGCGATCGCGGCCGAGATCGGCTATCCGGTCCTCGTCCGTCCCAGCTACGTGCTGGGGGGACGAGCGATGGAGATCGTCTACGACGAGCGCTCGCTCCGGGACTACTTCGCGCGGGCCGTGCGGGCCTCACCGGAGCACCCGGTCCTCCTCGACCGCTTCCTGGAGGACGCCTTCGAGGCGGACGTGGACGCGGTCGCCGACGGCCGCAGGGTCCTGATCGGGGGCGTCATGCAGCACATCGAGGAGGCGGGCGTCCACTCGGGCGACTCGGCCTGCGTGCTCCCGCCCTACCTGCTCGAGGAGGAGCACGTCGATCGGATGCGCGAATACACGCGCCGGTTCGCCGACGCGCTCGACGTGCGCGGCCTGATCAACGTCCAGTACGCGGTCTACGAGGACGAGGTCTACGTGCTCGAGGTGAACCCGCGGGCCAGCCGGACCGTCCCCTTCGTGAGCAAGGCCACGGGGATCCCGCTCGCCCGCGTGGCCGCTCGCGTGCTTGCGGGCCGCACGCTCGACGAGCTCGACCTGCCCGACGAGGCGCCCGTGCGGGGCGTGGCCGTGAAGGAGGCCGTCTTCCCGTTCGACAAGATCGCCGACGCGGATCCCCTGCTGGGGCCCGAGATGCGGTCGACCGGCGAGGCGATGGGCCTCGGCGACAGCTTCGGACTGGCCTTCGGGAAGGCCCAGATCGGGGCCGGCGGCGAGCTGCCGCTGGAGGGCACCGTCGTGGTCACCGTGCACGACCGCGACAAGGGCAACGTCGTGCCGATCGTCCGCCGATTCCACGAGCTGGGCTTCGAGGTGCGGGCCACCGAGGGCACGGCCGCCCACCTCCGGGCCCGGGGGATCCCCTGCGAGACGGTCCTCAAGGTCCACGAGGGCCGGCCCCACATCCTCGACCTGCTGCTGAGCGGGGAGATCGACCTGCTCATCAACACCCCGCTGGGAAAGCACGCGCAACACGACGACTACATGATCCGCCGGGCGGCGGTGGCCCGCGGCGTCCCCTACGCGACCACGCTCTCGGCCGCCTCGGCGATGGCCGACGCGGCGATCGCGCTCCGGCACCGGGAGGGGCGCGTCCTGAGCCTGCAGGAGCGCGCCCCCGCCCTCGCGACCGCCGGACCACCACCCGCCACTGCGACGAGGTGATCCCATGAGCACCGGTTACCGGCTCTTCGTCTTCCTCCACCTGCTGGGCGTGATCCTCTGGATCGGCCTGGCCGTGGCGCTCCCCTTCGTGACCGGCCGCGCCGCCCGTGAGGAGAGCGGCGACACGGTGGCGTTCGCCTACGGGGTCGCCGACCGGCTGATGCGGACCCTGGGGCTGGGCGGCGTCGCCCTCACGCTCGTGGGCGGGATCGGGCTGGTCGTGATGAACCCGGCCTTCTCCTGGTTCCAGCCGTTCCCCGACCACTGGCTCTTCCTGATGCAGCTGCTGGGCTTCGCCGCGGCCGCGGTGGCGGCGCTCTACCAGATCCCGCTCGGGCGGAAGCTCGCGCGTGAGGCGGAACGGTCGGCGGAGCGCGGCGAGCCCACCGAGGCGTTCCGGCGTTACCGGAAGCGCAACGCGATCGTCGGGTCGGTCGTGGGGCTGGTGCTGCTCGCGCTGGTCGTGCTGGGAACGGTCCGACCCGTGTAGCCGCGCGACACCGAGCGGACCGGGGAAGGCCGCTCGTCGCTAGGGCGAGCGCCCGCTCAGGTCGCCCAGATCGAGGAAGGCCTCGGCGCGGGTGTAGTTGCGCTCGGCGCCGTCGGGATGGTCGCGCAGGCGCAGGGCCTCGCCGAGGGTGAAGTAGGCGAGGTAGTACTGCGCCGGGATGCTCGAGCGTGTGGAGGGCTCGGGCCACAGCTCCCAGTCGAGCAGGTAGTCCACCTGGAAGACGTTCCAGAGCAGCTCGCGGCTCCGGTCGAGGTCGAGCCAACGGACGTCGAACTGGTCGGTGAGCTGGACGGTGTCCGCCGTCGACTCGAGCACGGAGTCCATCATCCGGTAGGCCAGCCCCTGCCGCAGCAGGTGGGAGCTCAGGTTCCAGATCCCGTAGACGGGCGGGGCGGTCGAGGCGAAGTAGACGGGCCGGTCGCCGATCGCGCTCCGGCTGATCAGGTAGACCAACAGGTCGCCCTTGGTGACGATCGACTGCCCGTAGCGGCCCTGGAGCTGCCGGGGCACCAGGCGCGCCGTCACCCGGTCGGAGATCCGGACGCCCATCGGTTCCTCGACCGCCTGATAGGACGGAACGCTGGCGATCTCCTCGTCCGACATCTCGAGGATGGGGCGCTCCGGGGGCGTGGCCTCCGCCTCGGCGTAGACCGGCGGCGCGTTCGATGGGTCGAAGGGTCTCTGGCAGACGCGGACCGTGGGCCGGGCCGACGGGTCCTCGCCCTCCTCGCAGGGCTCCGAGAGCGCCTTGAGCTGCTGCGGGTACCAGCTCGTCCCGAGGTAGGAGTGGACGATCACCGTCACGTCCTGCCGAATGCCCTCCACTTCCTGCAGGTACCAGAGCGGGAAGGTGTCGTTGTCCCCGTTGGTGAAGAGCACCCCGTAGG
>CAZEUW010000236.1:0-3375 GCA_964515425.1 uncultured Gemmatimonadota bacterium
CCCGACGGCCCCCTGAGGGACACGCGGATCGAGACCCGGGAGCGGAGCGCCAGCGTCGAGGTGATCACCGAAGCCCGGCCGGTGGCCGTCGAGCTGGATCCGGATCGGGAGCTGTTGGAGGCGGACCGGAGCGATAATCGGCGGGATGTGACGGACGGGGGCTGACGCGCGTCCGGTCGATAGCTGGACGCGGCGCGATAGTTGAAGAGACTGTGGAACGAGGCGTCGAGGGCAGCGCCGGGCGGTGGCAGCGCGTCACCGTCGACCGAGGGGCGCCGTGGGGCGCCCGGCTCTCGACCCACCCGAGAAAAGGAGACCGCATGTCACACCGGAAAATGCTGTCCGCGCTGTCACTGGCCCTGGTTGTTTCGCTGGTGACCGCGAGCGGCCTGATCGGTCAGGAATCCCACGTGGTGGACCGCGCCGAGCTGGACCGTGCGACGGCCGAGCGCACGGTCGCGGAGGACGCGCGACGCGACGCGATCCGGTCGGTCCTGCAGCGGCCCGAAGTCCGCAGCACCGCCGAGACGCACGGTCTCGACATCACCCGTGCCGAGGACGCCGTAGCGACGCTCGAGGGCGAGGCGCTGGCCGGGGCCTTCGCGCAGGCGCAGCGGATCGACAAGGCGCTGGCCGGCGGGGCCGACGCGGTCGTCATCTCGACCACCACCCTGATCATCGTCCTCCTGATCGTGCTCATCCTGGTCGTGGCCTGAGCGCGGGAGCTGCTCCGTCCATAGGCGTCCCGGCCCCGGTGGGCGGCGCGGATCGCGGCCGCGTTTCGGGTCTGGGCGGCGGTTCGGGACGGCGGCCGTAGCGGCAGCCGTCGCCCTCGGCGCGGGCCTTCTCGCTCACCCTTCGAGCGCTCCGGCCCAACAGGACCCGCCGCCCGACTCTGCGGCCGGCACCGACGCTCCCGGCCGGGAGCAGGCACCCGGCGGCGGAGCTGCGCTCCGGGTGCTCGACCTCCCCTACCTGCCGCAGAGCGTCGAGCTGTGCGGCGGAGCGGCCGCCGCCATGGTGCAGCGCTACTGGGGTGCGGGGACGGCCGAGCCGACGGACTTCGCGGAGCTGGTGCGCCCCGACGAAGGCGGGATTCGGACCGACGAGCTGACGGTGGAGCTCCGGAAGAGCGGCTGGCGGACCCGGCGCGTGCAGGGGGGGCTGGAGGCCCTGGCCGGGCAGATCCGGGACGGCCGACCCGTCATCGTCCTCCTCCGCGTCGGACCCGATCGGTATCACTACGTGGTCGTCGTCGCCGTGACCGGATCCTCGGTCCTCGTGCACGATCCGGCCCGATCCCCCTTCCTCCGCCTCTCCCGCGACGAGTTCCTGCAGGACTGGGATCCCACCGACCGGTGGGCGCTGCTCCTCCTGCCGGCCGGATCCGGGGGCGCGGAGGCGCGCCGCGACGGCGGCGAGCGTCCCCCACCCGAGGGGCCGATCCCGGCCGACGACCCCGAGGCCCCATGCGGCGAAGAGGTCGCGGCAGCGGTCGCCGCGGCGCGGCAGGGTCGGACCGACCGGGCCGATTCCCTGATCACCGCCGCCGCAGAGCGGTGTCCGGAGCGAGCCCGCGTCCACGCCGAGCTGGCGGGCGTGCGGTTCCTGCAGGAGCGCTGGCAGGAGGCGGCCCGGAGCGCCCTCCGGGCCCTCGACCGCGATCCCGATCACACCCACGCCCTCCGGATCCTGGCGGCCAGCCGCTACCTGCTGCAGGACGACCCGGGCGCGCTCCGCGCTTGGAACCGCCTGGGCGAGCCGCGCCTCACGGGGCTCAGGGTGTACGGTCTCCGAACCACCCGCTACGAGACGCTGCGCCGGCATCTCGGGACACGGCCCGGTCGGTTGCTGACTCCCGGGGCGCTCGCTGCGGCCCGACGACGCGCCGCCTCGGTCCCGGCGTTCCAAACCGCGCAGGTAGGGCTCCGCGCGCCCGTCGAGGGGCGGGCCGAGCTGGAGGTGGCGGTGCTGGAGCGCCCTGTCGTCCCCACCTCGCCGACCGGGCTGGCGTCTCTCCTCGCCCGCGCGGTCACCGCCAGCGAGATCCGGGTCGAGCTGGGCGCCCTCGCGGACGGCGGCGAGACGTGGACGGGCAGCGTTCGGTGGTGGGAGAACCGACCGCGCGTGGGCGCGAAGCTGGCGGCGCCGGGCGCGTTCGGCGTCGCCGGCGTGTGGACCGCGGAAGGCGCGTGGGAACGGGAGACGTTCGCGGTCGACGGCGATCCGGTCCGGGAGGAACGCTCCCGTGCAGCGATCGGGGTGTCGCGCTGGTGGACCGGCAGCGTCCGCCTCTCCGTCGGCGCTTCGCTCGATCGGTGGGAGCGCCCGGGCTCGAGGGTCGGGCTGCGGGCGGCGCTCGAGCTGCGTGGATCGCGCGACCGCGTGGCGGTCCGGGCCGGAGCCCGGGGATGGGAGGGCGGCGGAGCCGCCTTCGGCGGGCTCGGGGTCGCCGCCGCCGCTCGTACCGATCCGGAGGCGGGTTGGCGCTTCGGGGCCAGGGCCGGTCTCGACGCGGTCACTGCCGACGCGCCGCGAACGGAGTGGCCCGGGGCCGGGACGGGCGTGGCGCGGCCGACGCTGCTGCGGGCGCACCCGCTGCTGCAGGGGGGCGTGGTCGCGGGACCGGCGTTCGGTCGGAGGCTGGTCCACGCCGGGATCGAGCTCGACAGGACGCTGCCGGCCGTGGGTCCCCTCTCGGTGCGCGTGGGCGGATTCCTGGACCTGGCCCGACCCTGGGAGACGGGAGGGGTCGGCACATCGCACTTCCAGGCGGACGTCGGAATCGGCCTGGAGGTCGGAGCCCCGGGCGTCGACGGGCGGCTGCGGCTCGACTACGCCCGCGGCCTCCGCGACGGCGCCGACGCGCTCACCCTGCGATGGGTCCCGGCGTGGCCGGGGTGGTAGCTAACAGAGCAGGTCCTGCGTCTCCTGCTGGGCGTCGGACGGAGAGGTCGGCACGGCCAGCGGAAAGGCGCGCACGCTGCGCTCTTCGGGCAGGTGCAGGACGAGGGCCCCGGCAGGGACCTCCTCGGGCTGCGCGTCGAGGTCGGTGGCCCTGCCCGTTCGGTCCACGCTCACGAGGCGTCCCGGCGCGATCTGCCGGGCCATCCAGGCCCCGTAGCGGAGCCACGACCGCAGCGGACGGGCCTCCGAGGCGGCGGCCGGGGCCACCTCTTCCCGATAGCGCCGCACCGCCTCCTCGTAGGAGGTGGGCGCTTCGTCGCGCATCCGCCTGAGCAGGTCGCGATAGAGGGGTCGCAGATCCTCCAGCCCCCTCTCCTCCAGGGCGTCCACGTAGCGCGCCTCGGCTTCCGGCCCGAGGTCGGAGTCGCTCACTCGCCCCGCGCCATCATGTCCAGGAACTCCTGGTTG
>CAZEUW010000237.1:0-3329 GCA_964515425.1 uncultured Gemmatimonadota bacterium
AGATCTCCCTGGGCATCAAGCAGACCGAGGAGGACCCCTGGCTCTCGCTCCCGGCCAAGTACCCGCCGGGGACCAAGATCGAGGGCACCGTCCGGAACCTCACCTCCTTCGGCGCCTTCGTCGAGGTCGAGCCGGGCATCGACGGCCTGGTGCACATCTCCGACATGAGCTGGACCCGCCGCGTGCAGCATCCCTCGGAGGTCGTCCGCAAGGGCGAGGAGATCGAGGTCGTGATCCTCAACATCGATCCGGAGAAGAAGCGGATCTCGCTCGGCCTCAAGCAGACCGAGGAGGACCCCTGGTACGAGCTCGCCCAGCAGTACGAGCCGGGCAAGGAGGTCGACGGCTCGGTGGTCCGCATCCTCGACAAGGGGATGGTCGTGGACCTGGGCGACGACGTCGAGGGCTTCGTACCCCTGAGCCAGGTGACCACCTCGGAGGAGTCGGACGAGATCGGTGATCCGTCCGACCTCTACGTGGAGGGCGACGAGGTCGAGCTGAAGGTGCTGGAGTCGGATCCGATCAACCGCCGAATCGTCCTCTCGGTGACCAGCGAGCCGCCGACCCGCGAGGCGGTCGAGGAGACCGAAGAGGAGGAGGCGGCGGCGGCCGGAGAGCCCGAGGAGGCCGCTGCCGAGGCGGAGGCTGAGGTCGAGGCCGAGGCCGAGGACGTCGAGGTCGAGGCCGAAGACGTGGAGGTCGACGACGAGGCCGCATCGGAGGCGGAAGAGGAAGAGGAAGCCGACGACGAGGAGGAGATCGCCGCGGAGGCCGAGGAGGAGCCCGAGGCCGAGGCCGAAGACGTCGCGGTCGCCGACGAGGCCGTCGAAGAAGTCGAAGAGGAAGCGGAAGCCGCCGACGAGGACGAGGGTAGCGCAGCGGAGGCGGAGACCGAGGGCGGCGACGCGGAGGAGGCTGAGGAGGCTGAGGAGGAAGAAGAAGAGGAGGAAGAGGCCGCCACCTGAGCGGCGCTCCCGCCAGGCGGTGTCTCTCCCCGTGCGCGGCCCCGATCGGTCCCCGACCACGCGGACGCCACCCACGCCGTTCGGCACCGCTCGACGATGCCTCGCCGCCGTCGCCGCGATCGCGCTCGTCGGCTGCGCGACGGGAGCGCCCGCGCCCGAGAAGCCGCCCACCGAGCCCGACCGCGGCGACCGGCCGCCGCCCGCCGAGCCCGAGTCCGAAGCGCCGCCCTCCCGACTGATCGCGGAAGCGGCCGACCTGCTCGATCGTGGCCGGGCCGAGCCGGCCTATCGGCTCGCCGACTCGCTCTACTTCCACTTCCGCGCTTCGGGCGCCCGGGACGACGCCCGTCGGTCCCTCCGGCTGGCGGGGACGGCCCGCCTGGCGCTCGCGGACACCTCGGCGGCCGCCCGTCTGCTCGAGGAGCTCGTGGACCGATTCCCCGGCGCCGTGACGTCGGAGGAGGTGCGCCTCCTCGCGTCGCTCCGCGTGGCGCTCGGCGACGATCCGGGCGCCGTGGACGTCCTGCTGGCACACCCGCGCGCCTGGGACGAGCCGGCGCGTGGGCTCCTCGGGCGTGCGTCCGGCCATCTCTCCGTCGCCGAGCTCGATCGGATCCTCGACGACCCACCCTCGGCGGCCCCCGCGGATGCCCTCTCGCTGCTCCGACGAGAGCGGGAGCGCGCCGGGACGCTGGCGAGCGGGTCGCGCACGGTTCGGATCGGGCTCCTGCTGCCGTCGTCCGGCCGGATGGCGTCGGTCGGCAGCTGGCTCCGGGAGGGGATCACGCTCGCGCTCGACTCGCCGCCCGACGGCGCGCCGGAGGTCGAGCTGGTCGAGGTCGACCTGGCCGGACCGGAGGGCGTCGAACGTCAGGTGCGCGACCTCCTCGAGTCCGACGTGGCGGCCGTCCTCGGACCGATCCGATCGGACCAGCTCGCGGCCGCCAGCCGCGCGGCCGGACAGCGGCTGGTGGTCAGTCCCACGGCCAACGACGGCCCGACGGGCCCGCGTCCCGGCTACGCGCTCTGGGACCGCGACCGACGGGAGGTCGACGCCGCCGCGGCGGTGGCGGAGTGGTTGGGCGAAGCGGTCCGGCCGAGCGGCGTCGGCGTGATGTACCCCCGGTCCGAGATGGGTCGGCGATCCTACCTGGCCTTCCGACGTGCGCTGGGCTCGGCGGGCGGCGGCGTCGCCGCGGCGGTGAGCTTCGACCCGGAGGCCACGACGGTCCAGGCGCCGATCCGCGAGGTGGGTGCGTTCGAACCTCCGGTGGTCTTCGCGCCCGCTTCCGGCTCGGGCTCGATCCTCCAGCTCGCGCCCCAGCTCTCGTACTACGGGATCCGGGGTGCGGTCGTCGCGGGCGGCCCCGACTGGAGCCGGCCCTCGACCTTCCGGCGGCTCGAGCCGAGCTTCAGCCAGCTCCGACTGGCCCCGACCTACTTGGACGGGGGCGAGGGGGGCGGCTGGAGCCGGTTCACCGACCGCTACGAGCGGGAATACCGGAAATCGCTGGGGGAGAACGTCCTCCCCGGCCTAGGACACGACGCGGCGCTGCTCCTGCTCACGGCCCTCGCCGAGACCCGTCCGGCGCGTCCCAGGGCGGTGGCCCGGCGGTTCGCCGTCCTCCGGGACGTGGCGGGGGCGACCGGACGGCTCACGCCGGACGCGGCCACGGGCACCGTGGCGCGGGAGGTCGAGCTCAGGATCCTCGCCGATCGGGAGCTGGCGCCGGCGACGGCGGCGGAGGTGCGGAGCTGGGTCGAGGCGGCCAGCGGACTGGCGGGGCCGCACGACCGCCGTCGCCGCGCACAGGCGCTTCGGGCCGTGCGGGGCTCGGGGATCGGGTTGCAGCAGGGCGAAGCGGAGGGAGACGACCGATGACGATGCGGGAGCGGCTCCGCGAGCTGGAAGAGCGACGCCGGGAGGCCGAGCGGGGCGGCGGCGAGGAGCGCCTCCAGCGCCAGCACGACAAGGGGAAGCTGGGGGCGCGCGAGCGGCTCGAGCTCCTCCTCGACGAGGGCACCTTCGTCGAATTCGACCGGTTCGTCGAGCACCGGTGCCACGATTTCGGCATGGAGGAGCGGCGCCATCCGGGCGACGGCGTGGTCACCGGCTACGGCCAGATCGAGGGCCGCACGGTCTACGTCTTCAGCCAGGACTTCACGGTCTTCGGCGGCTCCCTCTCGGAGGCGCACGCCGAGAAGATCATGAAGCTCCAGGACCTCGCCGTGAAGGACGGTCGGCCTCTCATCGGCCTCAACGACTCGGGAGGTGCCCGGATCCAGGAGGGCGTGGCCTCGCTGGGCGGCTACGCGGAGATCTTCCTGCGCAACACGCTCGCTTCGGGCGTGGTGCCGCAGATC
>CAZEUW010000238.1:0-3305 GCA_964515425.1 uncultured Gemmatimonadota bacterium
GATCGATCAGGACGTGGACGGGATGATGGAACGCGCCGACCAGGTTCTTGCCCCGTCCGGTGTCCACGCCGGTCTTGCCCCCCACCGACGCGTCGAGCATGGCCAGCAGGCTGGTCGGCACCTGCACGACGGGCACGCCCCGCATGTACGTGGCGGCCACGAACCCGGCCAGGTCTCCGGTCACCCCACCCCCGAGCGCCACGATGCCCGTGTCGCGGCCGTAGCCCTCCTCCAGGAGACGGTCCGTCAGGCGGGTCCACCGCGAGCGTCGCTTCGACGCCTCGCCGGGCGGAAAGGTGAAGAGGTCGGCCTCGATCCCTTCCGCCTGTAGCGCCTCGAGCGCCCGCTCGCCGTAGTGGTCGGCCACGGTCCGGTCGGAGACGACGGCCACACGACGGATCGCGGGAAGGTGTCGGCGGCAGGCGAGGCCCAGTCGGTCCAGCCGACCCTCTCCGATCTCCACCCGGTAGGAGTCGGGTCCCGTGGCCGGGACCCCGACCTCCAGGATGGTCACGGCGCCCCGGTCACCGCGTACTCCGCGAGCCCGGACGCCCGGTCGGCGTCCAGGGAGACCGGCCGATCCACGACGCGCACGACGGCGACCCCGTCGCGCTCCTCCCTGACCACGTCTACGCTCCGGGAGGCCCCGGGAGCGTCGTCCCCGGTCCCGGCACCCGGGCCCGTCACCCGCGCGGCGTCGCCGTAGCGGATCCGGAATGCGTCGGCCGCGGCGTCGGCGAAGGCGGCAGCCTCGTCGGCGTCGTCCCAGGCGCTCACCCAGACCAGCACCTCCCGCTCCCCACCTTCCTCGCGCAGCAGCCGGTAGCGGTCCGCGTCCCATCCACGGGCGGCCGACCGGGCCCGGCTCGAGTCCGACAGGAAGGTTCCCAGGAAGTGGCGCACCTCGAACTCGCCCAGCCCGTCCTGGTGGACCTCGCTCCACCCGGCGGGGGGTCCCTCGTCGTAGCCCAGCGTCCGCGGCGCGTCCCAGTCGCCCACGAACCGCTCCGGATGGAGCACCTGCTCGGTGGAGGTGGGGAGATCGGCACCCAGGGGAGGCTCGCGCGCCCCCGCGTCGCGCCAGACCCGCTGCACGAAGCTCAGCCCGCCCACGTAGGGGAAGAGCAGGGACTCCCGGATCAGGGGCGGCGCTTCGGCCAGCACCGGCATGCCCGCCGCCCCGCTCAGGTCGACACCGGCCAGCACGCCTCCCAGGTCCGGCAACGACGTCAGGTCCACCTGGCGCCCCGTGGTCTGGCCGAGCTGCCACTCCATCATCACGTAGGTGGCATGCCCCTCGACCGCCGCACGGGCCGCGGCCAGCGCGTCGTTGTCGTCGCGGCGGGCCGCCATGGTCGAATCGAGGTCCATCACCCGGTCCTGCAGCGCGTGGACCATCTCGTGGACCAGCACGGGCCGGAGTTGCTCCGATTCCAAGTCGTCGCGCACGAAGAGCGTGTCGGCCGCGGGATCGTAGTAGCCGGCGACCTGCTCGAGATAGAGCGAGCGGAGCAGCTCGAGCAGATCCAGGTCGGGGTCCAGCAGGCCGAAGCGGGCGTAGGACGCGACGACGGCCTCGGCCCGCTCGGACGGAAGGTCCCGCTCGAGCTGCTCCGTCAGGAAGGCCTCCAGCTTGGCGCGATCGCTGCGCGCCAGCCGGACCGGCTCCCGCGACTCGATGCCGCTTCCCCGCTCCACGGCCGGAAGCAGATCGGCCGCCATCCGCTGGAGGACCGAATCCGCCGCCGCCGCCTGTCGCGCTTCACCGTCGGCCGCGCAGCCGGTCAGGCCCGACAGACCGAGGACGACCAGCGCGACGGAGAGAAGCTTCCCCGGTCCTCCCTTCACCGTGGTCCCCGTCCCGAGGTCACCGACGCGCTCGCTTCCCGCGACCCCGTCGGCCCGCCCTCCGCTCCGGAAGGTCCGTCCGGACCGAGCACGTCGGCCGCGTCGCCCAGTCGCCGCACGCCGCTGGCGTCCACGTCGGCGGCCAGCTCTGCGACCGTGTCCCCCCGACCCGGGTGGATCCAGTCCGCGGCGATTTCGGCCAGCGGCAGCAGCACGAAGGCCCGGGCGTGCATTCGCGGATGGGGAAGCGTGAGTCGGGTTGTCGCGTGAATCTCACGGCCGAACAGGAGGAGGTCCAGGTCGAGGGTCCGCGGCGCGGTCGAGCCGGAGTCGGGGATCGTCGCGCGTCGCCGTCCCTGCCGGCGTTCCCGGTCCAGGAGCCGCTCGAGCAAGGCCCGTGGATCCAGGGTCGTGGCACCCCGGACGCAGAGGTTCAGAAATTCGCCGCCCGCGGCGCCGCCCTGCGGCGCCGACGCATAGACGCCGGACGCCTCCAGCCCGTCCAGGGTCGCCCCCAGCCACGCGAGCGCGCTGGCGAGGTGCTCCCGTCGGGGAGACAGGTTGGATCCCATCCCCACGGCGACGGACGTCGCGTCACGGCCGTACGCCTCGGAGCTCACGGCTGGCCGCTCGACAGGTCAGCGGATGCCGTCGTTCGACCCCGAATCCGTCGCGTCCCCCTCCACGGGCTCGCCCAGCAGAACGTCCAGCTCACCGCGAACGTCGTTGGAGCCCTGCTCGCCGGGATTGTTCTCCGCCGTGTCCTGCGGCACGAAGCTGACGGGGTCGGTGTCGATGCACCCCGCCGGCGCCGCCAGGAGCCCTGCCGCCGCGGTCAGAAGGAGTGCCTTTCCGATCCACTCACGAAGTTGGCTCACGTGCTCACCTCCGATGCTGTCGCGCCATTCTGGCGGATGCCTCCCGGGACGGCGACCGCCCGCTCCGGGTCATCACGTACCCCCGCCCCCGACGGCGGGTCCGGCTCGAATAGGAAATGGTGAAGGGGGCGACGCCTCACGGCGACGCCCCCTTCACCTGCAACGCACGGACCCCACACGGGACCCGCGTCCCTGTCTTCCTCAGTGCTTCGAGGTCACCGAGGCACGCTTCTGATCGTTCAGATCGTGCTGTCTCTGCAGCATCTCCAGGTCGTAGCTCACGCGGCGCAGGATGCTCTCCATGTCGCCGGGCTCGATGGCCGGGGCCGCATCTTCGCCGCCGACCCCACCGTAGGTGTAGCTCTCCATCTGCAGGTTCTCCAGCTCCTGGCCGGCGACCGGCAGGTGGATGGGCGTTCCGGTGGCCAGCAGGCCCCACCTTCGATCGTCGAAGTAGGCCAGTCCGGCCGACAGCCTCCAGACCTCGAGGCCCTTCTCGTACCAGAGGGCATCCCAGAGATCGCCGCACGGCAAATCGGTAACCCCCTCGAGCGCGTCCAGGTCCACCTTCTTGGGCAC
>CAZEUW010000239.1:0-3292 GCA_964515425.1 uncultured Gemmatimonadota bacterium
GGAGCTGGCGCACGACGGTGCGGGTGCGGCGCGAGGGGGAGGCGTGGATGCCGGTGACGCTTCGGCTGGTGGGGCCCGACGGCCCCGTGAGGGACACGCGGATCGAGACCCGGGAGCGGAGCGCCAGCGTCGAGGTGGTCACTGAGGCCCGGCCGGTGGCCGTGGAGCTGGATCCGGACCGTCAGCTGCTGGACGCCGACCGGAGCGACAACCGGCGGGAAGTGACGGGCGGGGGCTGATGCGCGTCCCGTTGATAGCCGGAGGCGGCGTGATAGTTGAAGTAGAGACGGAACGACGCGTCGAGGGCAGGGCCCGGTGGTGGCAGCGCGTCACCGCCGACCGGGGGGCGCCGTGGGGCGCCCGGCTCCCGACGAACCCGAGAAGAGGAGATCGTATGTCACACCGGAAGATGCTGTCCGCGCTGTCGCTGGCCCTGGTCGTCTCGCTGGTGACCGCGAGCGGCCTGATCGGCCAGGAATCCCACGTGGTGGACCGCGCCGAGCTGGACCGCGCGACGGCCGAGCGCACGGTCGCGGAGGACGCGCGACGTGACGCGATCCGGTCGATTCTCCAGCGGCCCGAGGTGCGCAGCGTGGCGGAGACGCACGGCCTCGACATCACCCGTGCCGAGGACGCCGTGGCGACGCTCGAGGGCGAGACGCTGGCCGGGGCTTTCGAGCGGGCACAGCAGATCGACAAGGCGCTGGCAGGCGGGGCTGACGCGGTCGTCATCTCGACCACCACCCTGATCATCGTCCTTCTGATCGTGCTCATCCTGGTCGTGGCCTGAGCTCGGGAGTTCCTCCGTCCATAGGCGCCCCAACCCCGGTGGGCGGCGCGGATCGCGGCCGCGTTTCAGGTCGGGGCGGCGGTTCGGGCCGGCGGCCGTAGCGGCGGCCTTCGCCCTCGGCGGGGGGCTTCTCGCTCACCCTTCGAGCGCTCCGGCCCAACAGGACCCGCCGCCCGACTCTACGGCCGCCGCCGCTTCCGGCCCGGAACAGGCACCCGGCGGCGGAGCTGCGCTCCAGGTGCTCGACCTCCCTTACCTGCCGCAGAGCGTGCAGCTGTGCGGCGGAGCGGCCGCCGCCATGGTCCAGCGCTACTGGGGGGAGGCGACGGCCGAGCCGACGGACTTCGCAGGGCTGGTGCGCCCCGACGAAGGCGGGATTCGCACCGACGAGCTGACGGCGGAGCTGCGGGAGAGGGGCTGGCGGACCCGCCGCCTGCAGGGCGGGCTGGACGCCCTGGCCGACCAGATCCGGGACGGCCGGCCCGTGATCGTCCTCCTCCGCGTCGGAGCCGACCGCTACCACTACGTGGTCGTCGTCGCCGTGACCGGATCCTCGGTGCTCGTGCACGATCCGGCCCGATCCCCCTTCCTCCGCCTCTCGCGCGCCGCGTTCGTGCAGGAGTGGGATCCCACCGACCGATGGGCGCTGCTCCTCCTGCCGGCCGGATCCGGCGACGCGGAGGAGGACGGCGACGGCGGCGAGCGTCGCCCACCCGGGAGGCCGATCCCGGCCGACGATCCCGAGGCCCCGTGCGGCGAGGCGGTCGCGGCGGCGGTGGGGGCGGCGCGGGAGGGTCGGACCGGGCGGGCCGACTCCCTGATCACCGATGCCGTCCGGCGGTGTCCGGAGCGGGCCCGCGTCCACGCCGAGCTGGCGGGCGTGCGGTTCCTGCAGGAGCGATGGCGGGAGGCGGCCCGGAGCGCTCGTCGGGCCCTCGACCGCGATCCCGAGGATGCCCACGCCCTCCGGATCCTGGCGGCCAGCCGCTACCTGCTGCAGGACGACCCGGGCGCGCTCCGCGCCTGGAACCGCCTGGACGAGCCGCGCCTCACGGGCCTGAGGGTGTACGGTCTCCGCGCCACCCGCTACGAGACGCTGCGCCGGCATCTCGGGACCCGGCCCGGCCGGTTGCTGACCCCCGGGACGCTCGCCGCGGTCCGACGCCGCGCCGCCTCGGTCCCCGCGTTCCGGTCCGCGCGGGTGGGGCTCCGCGCGCCCGTCGAGGGGCGGGCCGAGCTGGAGGTGGCCGTGCTGGAGCGCTCTTCCGCCCCCACCTCGCCGACCGGGCTGGCGCCCGTCCTCGCCCGTGCGGTGACCGACCGCGAGCTCCGGGTCGAGCTGGGCGCCCTGGCGGGCGGTGGTGAGACGTGGACGGGGACCCTGCGGTGGTGGGAGAACCGACCCCGCGTGAGCGCCCGGCTCGCGGCGCCCGGCGCGTTCGGCGTCGCCGGCGTGTGGACCGCGGGAGGAGCGTGGGAGCGGGAGACGTTCGCGGTCGACGGCGATCCGGTGCGGGAGGAGCGCTCCCGGGCCGCGATCGGGGTGTCGCGCTGGTGGACCGGCCACGTCCGCCTCTCCGGCGGCGCTTCGCTCGACCGGTGGGAGCACCTGGGCTCGAGGCTCGGGCTGCGGGCGGCGCTCGAGCTGCGCGGAGCGCGCGACCGCGTGGCGATCCGGGCCGGGGCCCGGGGGTGGCAGGGCGGCGGACCCGCCTTCGGCGGACTCGGGGTCGCGGCCGCCGCCCGCACCGATCCGGAGGCGGCCTGGCGCTTACGGGCCAGGGCCGGTCTGGCTGCGGTCACGGCCGACGCGCCGCGGACGCTGTGGCCCGGGGCCGGGGTGGGCGTCGCGCGGCCGACGCTGCTTCGGGCGCATCCACTGTTGCGGGAGGGCGTGGTCGCGGGGCCGGCGTTCGGGCGCAGGCTCGGCCACGCAGGGATCGAGCTCGACCGCGCGCTCCCGGCCGGGGATCCCCTCTCGACCCGCGCGGGCGTCTTCGTCGACCTGGCTCGACCCTGGGAGACGGGCCAGGTCGGGGCGCCGCGCTTCCAGGCCGACGTCGGGATCGGTCTGGAGGCCGGAGCCCCGGGCGTCGACGGGCGGCTCCGGCTGGAGTACGCCCGGGGCCTGCGCGACGGCGCCGACGCGCTCACCCTGCGATGGGCCCCGGCGTGGCCGGGGTGGTAGCTAGCAGAGCAGGTCCAGCGTCTCCTGCTGGGCGTCCGTCGGAGAGGCCGGCACGGCCAGCGGAAGAGCGCGCACGCTCCGCTCCTCGGGCAGGTGCAGGACGAGGGCCCCGGCCGGGACCCGCTCGGGCCGCGCGTCGAGCTCGGTGGCCCTGCCCGTGCGATCCACGCTCACGAGACGGCCCGGCGCCATCTGCCGGGCCATCCAGGCCCCGTAGCGGAGCCACGCCCGCAGGGGACGGACCTCCGAGACGGCGGCCGGGGCCACCTCCTCCCGGTAGCGCCGGACCGCCTCGTCGTAGGAGGTGGGCGCCT
>CAZEUW010000240.1:0-3269 GCA_964515425.1 uncultured Gemmatimonadota bacterium
GGGGCGGGAGCTGGAGGAAGGGCTGGCGGCGAACGGCGTCCCCCCGGAGGTCCGCGGGAAGATCTTCAAGCAGCTCACCGGCTTCGCGAACTACGGCTTCCCCGAGAGCCACGCGGCGAGCTTCGCGCTGCTCGTCTACGCCTCCGCCTGGCTGAAGCGCCGCTACGCGCCGGAGTTCTTCTGCGCCATGCTGAACGCCCAGCCGATGGGCTTCTACGCGCCCGCCACCCTGGTCCACGACGCCCGCCGCCACGACGTCGAGGTGCGGCCGGTGGACCTGGCCCGCTCGGCCTGGGACTCGACGCTGGAGCCGGCCGGAGACGATGGGCGGGGGGCGTCCGGGTCCGCCGCCGGCGCGGACGCCCCCGAGCCCGCCCTCCGGCTCGGCCTCCGCACCGTGCGGGGACTGGGCTCGAGGGCGCGCGACCGGCTGAGGGAGGCCCGGGAGGCGGGCCCCTTCGGGTCGGTGGAGGACGTGGTGCGCCGGAGCGGGCTGCCGGAGTCGGGGCTCCGGGCCCTCGCCGAGGCGGGCGCCTTCCGCACCCTCTGGCCCGGCCGCCGCGAGGCGCTCTGGGAGCTGCTCCGCCAGCTCCGCGGCGACGCCGGCCCCCTCGCGCCCCGGCCCCGGGCGAGGAGGCTCCGCGCCCAGAGCCCGCCTGCGGGTGGAGAGACGCCGGGCGCCCCCCTCTTCCACCCCCTTTCGCGACGGGAGCGCGTGGCGGCCGACTACCGCTCGACCGGCCTCTCGCCCGAGGGCCATCCGCTGGAGTTCCTCCGGGAGGCCCTGGAGCGGCGGGGGATCCGCTCGGCGCGCCAGCTCGAGGAGGTCCCCACCGGCGCGCGGGCGGCGGTCGCGGGGATCGCCATCTGCCGCCAGCGGCCCTCCACCGCCAGGGGGGTCACCTTCGTGACCCTCGAGGACGAGACCGGCTTCGCCAACTTCATCTTCATGTCGGACGTGCGGAAGCGATACCGGGCCGAGCTGCGCGCCCCCCTCCTGGTGATCGAGGGGGAGGTGGAGAACGAGGAGGGCGTGGTGAACGTGGTCGCCGACGCGGCCCGTCCGATCGGCCCCACCGGCGGGGCCGCCGCGGTGCCCAGCCGCGACTACCGCTGACGCACCTTCAACAGCCGATGCGCTCGGTGCTCACCACGAAGTCGTCGAAGTAGCGCTCCTGGGCCTGCGGGGAGCCGTCGTTCCAGTAGTTCTCGACGAACACGGCGTTGATGCCGTACGCGTCGTACGAGCCGACCCAGTTGAGTCCGGTCCGCTCGGCGTCCTTCTTCCCGTCGATCCACAGCTCGAACACGCCGTTCGCGCTCCCCGGGTCGTTCAGCCGGACGTGCGCCTCCACGCAGTACCACTCGCCCACGTGCGAGCCGTCGAAGAGCGGGACGTCCCCCCGGTCCAGCCCGAGCCAGCGGAGGTTTCCGAAGTCGTTGTATTTCGTCGTCTGAAGATTCCCCTGCTCGTCGGTCCCGGACGCCGGGTCCACGACCAGATAGTTCCAGTCCGGATCCGAGCCGCCGCTCCACACGTGAGCGATCATCGCCTGAGCCCAGTCGGGCGTGGCGAAGACGGTGGCGCGCGACAGCTTGTCCCCGCCTCCACCGATCCATCCCGCCTCGTTGCGCAGGTAGATCCGCCAGTAGATCTCCCGATAGTCGGAGGTGCCGGCGTCGACCGGATCGAAGTAGGGGTCCGGCGTGCGCCCGAACGCGAGGTGCAGGGCTCCGGCCGAGACGTCGCCCGCCTCGAACCGGGTCCGCATGCCCGTCGAGCCGCCCCGTCCCACGCCCGACTCGCGCGTGAAGGCTCCGCCGCCGGAGGCGTACTCGAAGTAGCTCGAGAGACGGTCCTCCTCGAAGTCGTCGCACCAGATCCACGCCGCGTCCGGATCGTCGCACTCGGCGGCGCTCTCCGGCGGCGGTGGGGCCTCGACGGTGACGTCGGCGGTGTCGGTCAGCCCCGAGCCGTGGGCGGCGACCACGCGGAAGGCGCCCTCGGCGTCGCCGGCGGTGTAGAGACCGTCGGACGTGATCGTGCCCCCCGTGGCCGACCAGGCGACCTCGACGTCCACGGTGTCACCGTCGCTCCTGAGCCCGGCGACGGAGAACTGCCGCTCGGCCCCGGTCTCCAACGTGGCCGTGTCGGGCTCGACCCGGACGGCGACCAGCGAGTCCTTCGGTTCGGCCGGCTCCTCGGGTGCCGTGACGGTCACGGTCGCCGTGTCGCTCTCACCCTCGCTGGCGGCCGTGATCGCTGCCTCGCCGGCCGACCGGGCCTTCACCGTGCCGTGTTCGTCGACCGACGCCACCGAAGCGTCCGACGAGCCCCACGCGACGGTTCGTTCCAGCGCATCCCCGTCCGCGTTCTCGACCGTCGCCTCGAGGGAGGCCGTGTCGTCCACCTGAAGCTCCACCGAGCTCGGGGAGACCGTGACGGACGCGACGGGTTCGGGCTCCTCCCCGGACGTCGTGTCCTCGGCCGGCGTCTCGATCGTGACGCGCGCGCTGTCCGCCAGCCCCGATGCGTGCTCGGCGACCACGTGGAAGTCGCCGCCGCCATCGCCGGCCGTGTAGCGGCCGTCGGACGTGACCGAGCCGCCGGTGGCCGACCAGGCGAGCTCGACGTCCAAGGTGTCACCGCCACTCGTCAGCCCGATGCCGGTGAATTGCTGGGCGGCGCCCGCCTGCAGCGTGGAGGACGTCGGATCGACGTGGACCACGGCCAGCGTCCGCGGAGGGCCGGCTTCCACGGGAGCGCTGGGCGCTTCCGCGCCGCATCCTCCGAGGAGGAGCGTCGCGGTCAGGGCCGCGAATAGCACGTCGTCGTGGGTGCGCTGTGTGATCGACATCGAGGCCCGGTACGGGATCGAACGAGGTGGCTTCCGTCCCGAGTTCGGAGCGCAGGGCCCGTGCTTCGACTGCTGTTTTGTTCCAAAACGTTGCAGGGGCTACGGATGCGTATGTCTAGGTTCGACACGGTTCCGCCTCGGGACGCGAAAATATGTCATCTGCCGGGAAAATGCTGTCGTACGGAGGGGCACTCCGCCGGCACCGAGACGTCCGGCCGCTCGCCTGAGGGCCATCCGCTGGAGTTCCTCCGGGAGGCCCTGGAGCGGCGGGGGATCCGCTCGGCGCGCCAGCTCGAGGAGGTCCCCACCGGCGCGCGGGCGGCGGTCGCGGGGATCGCCATCTGCCGCCAGCGGCCCTCCACCGCCAGGGGGGTCACCTTCGTGACCCTCGAGGACGAGACCGGCTTCGCC
>CAZEUW010000241.1:0-3263 GCA_964515425.1 uncultured Gemmatimonadota bacterium
GCATCCGCCGCGCGCTCGAAGGTGGGGCGCGAGCGGGAGGCGACGCGCCGAGCGCCTCGGGAGGCAGGGCGTGAGCGGGGAGGACCGACGCGTCGCGATCACGGGGATCGGGCCGATCACCCCCGTGGGCGAGGGTGTCGAGGGCCTGTGGGAGGGCCTCGGCCGGGCCCGGTCGGGGGTGGGGCCCGTCACCCGCTTCGACGCCTCTCCCTTCCGCACCCGCGTGGCGGCCGAGATCCCGGACTTCGACCCGGCCGAGCGGCTGGATCGGAAGCAGGCGCGCCGGGTGGACCGCTTCGGGGCCCTCAGCCTGGAGGCCGCGCGCCTCGCCCTCGAGGACGCCGGCCTCCGGCCCGACGATCCGGATCCGGACCGGGTCGCCGTCCAGATGGGCTCGGCGCTCGGCGGCGTCGCCTACGCCGAGGAGCAGCACGCCTCCTACATGGAGCGGGGGGTCCGGGGCGTCGATCCCATGTTGGCGCTCTCGGTCTTCGGGGGCGCCTCGAGCTGCAACATCGCCATCCGGTGGGGCTTCACAGGACCGAACTCGACCAACGCGATGAGCTGCGCATCGGGCGCGATCGCGGTCGGCGGCGGCTTCCATCTGGTCCGGTCGGGCCGGGCCGACGTCGCCCTGGCGGGCGGGGCCGAGGCGCCGCTGGCGCCGCTCACCTTCGGGGCCTTCGCGGTGCTCCGCGCCATGTCCACGCGCAACGAGGAGCCCGAGCGCGCCAGCCGCCCGTTCGACCGGGACCGGGACGGCTTCGTGATGGGCGAGGCGGCCTGCGTGCTGGTGCTGGAGGAGCTGGGCAGGGCGCTCCGCCGCGACGCGCCCGTCTACGCCGAGCTGGTCGGCTTCGGGACCACGAACGACGCCCACCACATGACCCGACCCCTCCCCGACGGCGCGCAGGCCGCGCGGGCGATGACGCTCGCCCTGGAGGACGCCGACGTGGACGCCTCCGTCGTGGATCACGTCAACGCGCACGGCTCCGCCACCCCGCTCAACGACCCGACCGAGGCGAAGGCGATCCGAACCGTGCTCGGCGAGCGGGCCGGCCGGGTGCCCGTCTCGGCCACCAAGGGCTACTACGGCCACGCCCTCGGCGCGTCGGGGGCGGTCGAGGCGGCGATCTCGGCCCTGAGCCTATCGAGGGGCTGGCTCCCGCCGACGGTGAACCTCGAGCACCCGGACGAGGAGGTCACCGACCTGCCGATCGTGAACGGCGGCGGCCGCGAGGCCGACCCGGGCTACGTCGTCAGCAACTCCTTCGGCTTCGGCGGCATCAACGCGGCCCTGCTGCTCCGGCAGTGGGAGGGGGGAGCGGCCGGGGGAAGGTAAAGCGCTGTCGCTAAGCGCACACGACGACGTGGTACGGCGATCAGAACGCTCGTGGGGCGTGCCGTAAAGTGTATTGGTAAAGCAGAAACGGCGAAGGCCTCTACGTCCTATAGGCCGCCGGCGCCGTTCGGCCGGGCCGCGCCGGCGGACGCGCCCTCAGGCCCGGGCCAGCCGCTCCAGGGCCCACTCGGCGTGCTCGCGCACCAGCTCCGAGCCGTCGGCGGCGCACCGCTCCAGCACGGGCACGGCGGCGTCCGGCCGCGCGCTGTTGCCGAGCCCGACGCAGAGGTTCCTCAGCATCGCCTCCCGACCGGGCCGCTCCAGCGCCGTGTCGCCGTAGCGCGTCTCGAACCCCTCGTCGTCCAGCGCGAGCAGCTCCTCCGCCCACTCCACCATCGACCCGAAGGCGACCGGCCGGCCGGGCTCCAGCTCCGTGTGCTCGTGGGCGGGCGCGTCCCGGTTCCAGGGGCACACCTCCTGGCAGATGTCGCAGCCGAACACCCGGTTGCCGATCTTCGGCCGCAGCTCCTCCGGGATGGAGCCCTCGAGCTCGATGGTCAGGTAGGAGATGCAGCGGCGGGCGTCGAGCTGCCGGGGGCCGCGGATGGCGTCGGTCGGGCAGGCCTCGATGCAGCGTGTGCAGCTCCCGCAGCGGTCGGCCACGAAGGGCTGGTCGGGCTCCAGCTCCAGGGTGGTGAGCAGGCTGCCGATCAGCAGCCAGGAGCCCAGCTCCGGGTCGATCAGGCAGGTGTTCTTGCCGATCCAGCCGAGGCCGGCCCGCTGGGCGTGCTCCCGCTCCATGACCGGCCCGTAGTCGACGTAGGGCTTCACGTCCGCGTCCGGCTCCAGCTCCCGGACCGCCTCCCCCAGGGCCTCG
This sequence comes from uncultured Gemmatimonadota bacterium, assembly GCA_964515425.1. Classification (GTDB taxonomy): domain Bacteria; phylum Gemmatimonadota; class Gemmatimonadetes; order Palauibacterales; family Palauibacteraceae; genus CAYVFM01. The sequence goes on from CAZEUW010000241.1 coordinate 2,220, forward strand.
AGCTTCTCCTCGAAGACCGAGTGGTAGTCCCGGCCCCGGGCGTAGCGGGCGACGATCGGGGCGAGCGGGTGGCCCGCGGTGGCTCTCGGGAGGGTGTCGTCCCCGGCCGGCGCGTCCGGCGGGCCGCCATCCGGGCGGAGGGCCGACGCCCCCTCCGACCCGGCGTAGTTGAGGGTCACCACCACGACGCTCCGGCAGCCGGGCAGGGCGTCCTGCAGCGAGAGGCGCCGGCGGACGGTGTCCTCCCGGGCCATCCACGCCATCTCGCCGTGCCAGCCCCGCTCCAGCCACTCCCGGAACCAGCCGGTGTGGTCGGGCGTCGCCGCGGGCGCGACCCCCACCTGATCGAAGCCCAGCGTGCGGGCGCGCTCCTTCAGGCGGCGGACGCGATCGTCTCGGGATGCGTGAGACGGGGGCCGGTCGGTCCCGGCGATCGGAAGCTCACGGTCGTCTTCGCCCATGGAACGCTCACTCGCCGAACGTGAACGCGCTCGGGCAGTGCTCGGCGATCGGGCAGCGGCCGCACTCGGGGTCCTTGCGGCCGTGGCAGACCGCCCGGCCGTGCAGGATCAGCCGCCAGGCGAAGGGCCGCCACTGCTCCTCCGGGAGCACTTCCATCAGCTCCTTCTCGATCGCCGACGGGGTCTTGGTCTCGGCCAGGCCCAGCCGCCGGCTGACGCGCTTCACGTGGGTGTCGACCACGACGCCGACGTGGGTGTCGAAGGCGTTCGAGAGCACCACGTTGGCGGTCTTGCGCGCCACGCCGGGCAGCTCGACGAGCTCCTCCATCGTGCGCGGGACCTCGCCGTCGTGCTCCTCGACGATCCGCTCGGCCATGCCCTGGATGTGCTCGGCCTTGTTCCGGTAGAAGCCGGTCGAGCGGATGATCTCCTCCAGCTCCTCGCGGTCGATCGCGGCGTAGTCGGAGGGTGTCCGGCAGCGCTCGAACAGGTCCTCGGTCACCATGTTCACGCGCTCGTCGGTACACTGCGCCGAGAGGATCGTCGCGACCACCAGCTCGAGCGGGGTCTCCCAGTCGAGCGA
>CAZEUW010000242.1:0-3258 GCA_964515425.1 uncultured Gemmatimonadota bacterium
CCGCGTTGGCGTCGGCCTCCCCGAGGACGGACTCCATGGCGGACCAGACCTCGCGCCGCAGCGGCGAGGTCGCGGCGTGGTCGAGATAGACGCTCTCGCGCCGGTCGGGGTCGAAGGGAGAGCCGTTCATCGTGGTATGCATATACTGCCCGCTGGAGCAGGTTCCTGACGGTCGCCTCCCGCCGGCGACTTTCTGGCTCCGGTACGGCGCCCTACTTTGAGACGCTCGGCCCCGACGCGCCGCCCGAACGATCGAGGTCCCATGGAGTCGTCCCCCTCACCCGCCGACGCCCTGTCCCCGCCGGCAGCCCCCCACTTCCGGGCCACCGTCCACGGCCTGGCCTTCGCCGGCCGGGACCGGCGGCTCGAACGTGTGGAGCCCGGCGACCGCCTCCTCCTCATCCCCGATCCGCCCGACGCCGACATCGAGCAGGTCTGGGTCCACCTCGAGGGCGGGAGCCCCCTGGGCCACCTCCCCGACGAGATCGCCCGCTGGCTGGCGCCCTGGATGCGCTCGGGTGGGCGGGCCTCGGTGCGCGCCGTGCGCGTCGGGGACGACACGGTGCCCAGCTGGAAGCGGTTGGTGGTGGAGGTGGACTGCACCTGACGGGGGCTCGGCGCCGGCGGCAGGACCCTGCGCCGGCGGCCCCTACATCGAGCGCACCGACAGCTCGGCGATGTCGTCCACCCGAACGGTCTCCTCCGTCCAGTAGGGCTCGCCGTAGGGACGTCGGATCAGCGAGCCGTAGTGGCGGCACTGGGTCTCCACCAGGTCGTAGAGCCGCTGTCCGGTGGGGAAGATCTCGCCGGCCGCCTCGGCCCCGTCGAACTGCGAGCCGTAGCACCGGACGGCCTCCATCTTCCGGTCGAACTGGTCGGAGACGTCGACCACGAAGGTCGGCTTGACCGGGTCCTCCCGGTAGGCCAGCGAGTAGAGCACCTTCCGGGGTCGATGCGGCTCCACGCCCTCCTCGCGGGCGTAGCGCGAGAGCCCCGCCAGGTAGCAGGCGTCGCGCCCGAGCACCGAGGCGATCCGGTGGTCCGGGTGGCGGCCCTCACGGAAGGGGAGGATCACGACCGAGGGCCGGAGCCGGCGGAGGAAGCGTACGAGCCGCTCGCGCGACGCCCGGTCGTTGGCGAGGCCCGCGTCCGGCAGCGCCGCGTTCACGCGGACCGAGAGCCCCATCACCGCGGCGGCGCGCTCGGCCTCCTCGGCCCGGAGCTCGGCCGAGCCGCGCGAGCCCATCTCGCCCCGCGTCAGGTCGAGGACCCCGGTCCGACGTCCCCGGTCGGCGCAGCCGACGAGCGTCCCGCCGCAGGTGAGCTCGGCGTCGTCCCGGTGGGCCGCGATCGCCAGCACGTCGACCGGCTCGACGGCGTCGGGGAGCTCGAGGTCGTCGTTCAAGGGGGTCCTCCCGCGTCGGGTCTCGGCTGCGTCGACGGCTACTCGTAGCGCAGGGCGTCGACCGGATCCATCCGGGCGCCCCGCGCCGCAGGATAGAGGCCGAAGCCCATGCCCGTCAGGGCGGAGGCGCCGAGCGCCACGACCACCGCCCACAGCGGGACGGCCGCCGGGATCGGGGTCCAGGCGTTCAGCGCCGCCACGATCGCGCCCCCGACGAGCAGCCCCGCGCCCCCTCCGACGGCGGTGAGCGTCGCCGCCTCGACGAGGAACTGCCAGAGCAGGTCCCGCCGCCGGGCGCCGACGGCCTTCCGGAGACCGATCTCGCGGGTGCGCTCGGTCACCGAGATCATCATGATCCCGACGACCCCGATCCCGCCCACCATCAAGCCGACGCTGGAGAGGGCCACCATCACCGCGAAGAGGGCGGCGGTGAGCTGGTTCCAGAGGTCCAGGATCTCGGCCTGGGTGATGAGGGCGAAGTCGTCCTCCTCGCCGGGCGCGAGGCCCCGGATCTGCCGCAGCCGACTGCGGACCGCGTCCATCGCCTGCGGAAGGGGGACGTCCGACTCGGGCTGGACCACCAGGCCGACGAAGTTCTCGTGGAAGCCGACGTACTTGAGCGCGGCGTAGAACGGCACCCAGACGTAGTGGCTCGCGATCCCCGCGAAGAGGTTGTCGGGCGGGTCGTAGATGCCGGAGACCCGGAAGGGCGCGTACGGATACGGTCCACTGCCGAAGAGGCCCCGTGTGGGAAGCCCGAGCTGCATCGTACCGCCGAGGGCCTCGCCCCCGCCGAACAGGTCGGCGACGACCGCCGAATCCACCACCGCCAGCGGGCGACCGCGCCGGTTCTCCGCCCGCGTGAAGGGCCGGCCCTCGACGATGTCGCCGGCGTCGATCTCGAGGTAGTCCGATCCCACGGCCAGCAGGGTGACGCGGGCGTCCTCGGAGCCCCTCCTGGCCCGGTAGCCGAAGCTGCCGAGGTCGGCGATCGGGCTCACGCGGTCGATCTCGGGCAGCTCCGCCAGCCGGTCCGACCAGTCGGGGTCGATCGGCGGATTCCGGAGGAACTCCGGCTCCTCCTCCTCGAGCCCCGTCGAGGCGAACGCGTCGGTCGTGACGCGCGCGGTCTGCACGTAGAAGGTGTTCGGGCCGGCCGACGAGAGGGCCTCGGTGAAGCTCTCGTCGACGCCCTGGATGACCGCTGCCATCGTCATCACGACCAGCACGCCGATGGCCACGCCCAGCACCGTGAGGCCGCTCCGCACCTTGTTGGCGCGCAGCGAGTCGAGGGCGACCAGGACGCCCTCCACCAGCATCCCTCCGAGCCGGCGTGCGGTGTCGGTGCGCCCCCGTCCGTCCGACCCCGGCCGTCCCCGCCCACCGCCTCCGCCGCGCGACGCGCTCATCCTACTCGTATCCCAGCGCCGCGATCGGGTCGAGACGCGCCGCGCGTCGGGCCGGATAGATGCCGGAGGCGAGACCGACGGTGAGCCCCAGGCCGACGGCGACCCAGACCGCCCAGAGCGGCGTCGCGGCCGGCAGGGGCGACAGGGCCTCGACCGCCCGGGCCAGCAGCACGCCGAGGCCCACGCCGATCGCCGCGCCGAGCGTCGAGAGCACGCCCGCCTCGAGCAGGAACTGGGTCAGGACGTCCCGCTGGCTGGCCCCGATCGCCTTGCGGATCCCGATCTCGCGTGTCCGCTGCGAGACGGAGACGAGCATGATGTTCATGATCACGATCCCGCCCACCACCAGGGCGATGGAGACGAGGCCGGGCAGCGCGGTCACGAGCACGCGGTTGATCTGGCTCCAGGCGCTCAGCAGGTCGCTGGAGGTCTCCAGGTGGAAGT
>CAZEUW010000243.1:0-3254 GCA_964515425.1 uncultured Gemmatimonadota bacterium
TAGGTGATGTCGCAGAGGTAGGCCTCGCGCCGCTCCTCGGTGCCGGGGTCGGTGTCGTCGAGGCAGCCGACGGTCATGCCCAGGTACTCGAACACCGTGCCCATCCACTGCGCATCGCGTCGGGCCAGATACTCGTTGACCGTGACGAGGTGGGCGCCGTTGCCCGGCAGGGCGTTGAGGTAGAGCGGCATGGTCGCCACGAGGGTCTTCCCCTCGCCGGTGGCCATCTCGGCGATGCGGCCCTGGTGGAGCACGATGGCGCCGATGAGCTGGACGTCGTACGGCACCATGTCCCATTCGGTCACGTTGCCGGTGATCTCGATCTCGGTCCCCAGCAGCCGGCGGCACGCTTCGCGCGCGGTCGCGAACGCCTCGGGCAGCAGCTCCTCGAGGATCTCCTCGGTGCGCTCCCGGAGCTCCTCCTGGCCGTCGGCGATCCCCTGCGTCAGCTCCTCGCGGCGCGCCGGGTCCTCGCTGTGGCGCCGCTCCTCGCGAAGCTCCTCGATCCGGTCTTCCAGCTCGCCCGTCCGCTCGCGGATCCGCGCCCGGAAACGCTCCGTCTGGCCGCGCAGCTCCTCTTCGGAGAGCTCGGCGACGCGCTCCTCCGCGCTGTGGATGCGGTCGACCACCGGCTGGAGCTCCTTCATCTGGCGCTCGAACCGGGTGCCGACGACGCGGTTGATCAGGGTCTTGAGCATGCGGTGTCCGGAAGTCGTTGCGGCGTTGGGCGAAGGGTTCGCGAGACGGCCGTCCTTTCGGACGAGTCAAGGGTAATAGGCCCTCCGGGACGGATTCGTTCCGGTCCCCGCGGGCCGCGCGAGAGGCGCGGCGCGAAGCCGGGCCGACGGCTCAGCCGAGCGCCCGCCAGGCGCGCTCCAGGGGCTCGCGCACGGCCTCCGGCACCAGGTAGCGTACCGGACGGCCGGCGGCCAGCCGCTCGCGGACCCGGGTGCTCGAGAGCTCGACCCGCGTCACCGGTACCGGGCGGAAGGCGACCCCCCCGGGCGCCTCGTCCGGTCCGGGGAGGTCAGCGCCGCGGCTCATCACGGCGAGACGCGCCAGCTCGAGGATCCGGTCGGGGTGGTGCCAGTCGGACAGCTCGGGGAGCTGGTCGGCGCCGATGACGCACCACAGCTCGTCCGGCGCGCGCTCCTCTCGGATCCGCGCCAGGGTGTCCACCGTGTAGGACGGCCCCTCGCGTCGAAACTCGAGGTCGCTCACCTCGATGCGCTCGTCGCCGTCGAACGCCCGGCGGACCAGATCGAGCCGCACCTCGGCGGGCAGGGTGGCGCCCCGGTGCGGGGGGCGGGCCGCCGGGACCACCAGCAGCCGGTCCAGCTCCAGCGCCTCGTGGACGTCCTGGGCGACGACGAGGTGGCCGACGTGCGGCGGGTCGAAGGTCCCCCCGAGGACGCCGAGGCGCACCACGCCCCTCAGGACGCGTCGGGCGGATCGACCTCGCGCAGTCGGTCGGCCGCCCGGGAGTCCCCGTGATCGTCGAGCAGCCGGCGACGGACCTCGCTCGCCTCCCGGTCGAAGCCCAGCTCCCGGTAGCTGCGGAAGAGGGTCGCTAGCACCTCCGGCACCACCGGAGCGTCCGGATGGTCCTCGAGGATCCCCTCCAGGTAGATGTTCGCCGACTCGTAGGCGCCGACGTCGAAGTAGTACCTCGCCGTCCGGAACCGCTTCGCCGCGATCTTGTCGCGGGCCCGGTCGCGCAGATCCCGCGCCTGCTGCTCCAGCGGGCTCGGGGTGTAGTACTGGATCATACGGTCGCAGGCGTCCCGCGCCTGGCGTGTGTACGCCTGGTCGAGCGGGAGGTCGGGCGACAGCTCCCAGTAGGAGCGGCACACCCCGAACTGCGCGTCGTCGGCCAGCGAGCTCCCGGGGCGGTTGATCGCGAGCCGCTCGAAGGACTCCGCCGCTTCGATGTACCGCTCGTCGCGGAAGCGGGACTCGCCCAGCAGGTACTGGGCGCTGTCGGCCATCGGGTGCAGGGGCGCCGAGAGGAGGAACTCCTGGAAGGCGCTGGCGGCGTCCCCGTACTCCTCCTGCTCGAACGCCTCCATGGCCCGCTCGAGGCGGGTCTCCGGCTCGATCGGATCGGAGGAGCTCTTGCCCCCGCAGGCCGCGACCGCGGCCAGGAGGATCGCGACGGCGCAGGCGCGGCGGACGGTACCGGGCACTCAGGGACTCCCGTATCGAATCTCGCGGATCCACTCCTCGGCCGAGCGCACGAGGGGACCCGTCCGCGCGGGGTTGAGCCGGAGGACCTGCCGAAACGCCTCGAGCGCCTCGGCGTCGCGGCCCGAACCGGCGAGGAGCTCACCACGGAGATACTGCGCTCTGTCCATGAGGGTTCGTGGCGCGCCGAGGCTCACCAGCCGTTCGAGGCGCCGGAGGGCGGATCCCGCATCCCCCCTCTGCCGATCCTCGCGGGCGACCTCGAACAGGCAGGTCCCGTAATGCCACCGGGCGGTCCCGGCCTCTCCGCCGCCGGGGCCCTCCGCGTCGAGGTAGGCCTCGAAGTGATCGAGGGCCTCGCGGCAGCCTCCGAGCTCCTGATAGGCCCGCGCCGTCCGGTACCGGACGGTCGGGTCGGCCTCCTCCGTCTCGTGCAACACGGAGAGGAGCAGCGGGAGCGCGGCGTCGAACTCCTGGCGCTCGAACTTGTGCCCGGCCAGCTCGCGGCGGAGGTCGACCGGAATCAGCTCGATCCCCAGCGGCACCAGCGGGTCCAGGGCCCGCGCCATCCGCTCGCGGCCCGGCCCCCGGAGGGCCTCCCGCGCCGCCTCCACCAGGTCGGCCGAGGCCTGGTACCGCCAGCTCGAGTCCCGCGCGATGAGATCCTGGTAGACCCTCAGCCCGGCCCCGAGATCGCCGAGGCGGACGTAGGCGTGCGCCAGCCTGGAGAGCACCGCGGGATCGTCCCCGCGCTGGCGCTCCGCGAGACGGTACTCGGCCACCGCGGCCTCGTACTCGCCCTCCCCCGCCAGCCGGTCGCCCCGCTCGAGGGACGCGCCGGCCGGATCGGAGCAGGCGACCAGCACGGCGGCCAGCGGGACGGCGGCCCAGCGCCCGAGCGTCCTCACCGCTCCGTCGCCCGCCGCGGCGGCCGCGAGCCGTAGGTGAGCCGTCGCACGATCCCGTACTTGGCGATGCAATAGAGCGCCCGCACTCCGTCCGACCAGCCGATCTTCTTCCCCTCCGCGTACGTCCGTCCGCTGTAGGAGATCCCCACCTCGTACACCCGC
>CAZEUW010000244.1:0-3148 GCA_964515425.1 uncultured Gemmatimonadota bacterium
TCGCCTGTTCGGGGGGTGGAGGGGAAGGTCAAGACGCCGACGACCCCGGCGAGCGAGGGAACGCCTTCGACCGTGCCGAGGAGGTGCTCGAGGACGAAGGAGTCGACCTCGATGCCGGCGGTAGCGCCGTCGTGCACTTCAAGGGAGAAGATCACACGATTCCGGGCGCTCCGTCCCTGGGTTGCTTCCTCGTCGTCGATGGTGGGTCCGATGGCGCCGTCGACTTCAACGGGACCGACGACGCCGCGCTAAAGGTCGCGCTGGAGTGGACGGGCGACAACCGTGCGGGCGCGTTCATCGAGGTCGTCGACGAGGCCGGTACGACGTACCGGTCAGCCTACGACAGCGGCGTCGAGGCTACGATCCACGACGGCACGTCGGCGACGGTCACCGGAACGGTGACTGAACAGGGCGACCCCAACCGGCAGGAGCTCCCCGTCACCGTCGAGGTCACCTGCGGCGGCTGACCCACGAATGCCGTTGCAAGCGGAGCACCGGACGCTCGTCGCTGTCGAGGCCGCGCCGTACGGAGTGACGTATCGAGCCCCGCCAGTGGGGGGTCCTTTCCGATTTTCCCGCTTTCCCGTTGAGAGGCCGTGTGGCGCCCGCGTCGGCACGGCCACGGCCGTAGTCAATCCTCATGGCGGAGGCGCCCTTGCGATATTCGTACTCTACAGGACTCTCGCTGCTCCTTGCGCTGATCGCGGTCGGACTGACTCCCCTCTCTTCCGCCGCACAGGACCGGGAAGACGACGCGATCGGCGTCTACAGAGCGTACCTCGCCGCGGTCGAGCGAGCCCACTCCCTCGAGGGTCTCTCCGCTTACATGTCGGCAGAAGTGTCGGGCACGATCGCCGACCTTCCGGAGGAGGAAGGGGCGGCGGTGCTCGAGATGCTGAGGGAGGAGAGTCGGGGTGCGCCCTCCGGCGAGTGGGAGGTCGTCGAGCGGGAGATGACCGACGAGCGAGCGGAGCTCGTCATCCGCGGGGCCCTCGTAGACGACGACGCGATCGTCCGACGCCAGAGCACGGTCTCGCTCCGGCTCGAGGCGGGCGATTGGAAACTCGAAAGAGCGGGCAACTGGTCCACGGTCGAAGTGCTGCCCGCCGTAGGGCCAGGGAATGCCGAACCGCCGCCTCCGGGCCCCGGGACGGAAGAGATCGGCTCGGACCCGTACCAGGTCACCGCCTACGCGCCCGCCGCCACCGCGGCAGGAGCGGCCGGCCAGTGGGAAGGAAGCGTCGTGTTCGACCCGCGGGGACATCTCGTTGCCGTGACGGACGGCCGGAGCGGCGAGATCCGACTCCTGGAGCTCGATAGCCTGCGAGAGAAATGGTCCGCACAGACCGACAGTCGCGGGTTCTCCTTCACTCACGCGATCTCCTTCCGATGGGACGGCCGCGCACTCGCGACCCTGGCCGCGAGCGGCTCCGTGCCCGAGGTGCTGCCGCTGGCGGCTAACCTGGAGGGAGCCCGGCCGGACGCTGGCTATTTCTTCAGCCGCCCCGCCCTCACTGAGGCGGCCGCGGCCATTCCCGGCCGTCCGAAATGGGTGAGTCTGGCCTCCCATCCCACCGAGCCCGTTCTCGCCCTCGGACAGGGCGACTACGACGACGAGGGAACGGGCGCCGTCGTCTTTCAACCCACGGGCGCCGGGTTGTGGCTTCCCGGCGTGGAAGCGCCGCGTGCCGTGTGGCCGACCGACAGCGAGCCCTGGAGCGTGACGTGGGCGCCGGACGGCGGCCGTCTCGCCTGGCAGGTTCCCACTCTCGGAGCTGAGCACGAGGCGCCCGTGTACGTGAGGGATTACCCGGAGGGTGAGGCCGCGCGTGCGCTCTCCCGAGCCGGCTTCGTACCCGTTCTCGGGGGGCTCGTGTTCTCGCCCGACGGACGGCGGCTGGCCGCGAAAGGATCCATTCCTCCTGAGAATGAAGGGTCGGACTGGGACGTCGGCGTCGCGATCTGGGACGCTACGAGCGTGGAGGATCTGAAGTTGCTTCGGGGGGTCGACCGCGTGGCGTTCGCTCCCGATGGCGAGCACCTCTTCGCAGTACGCCACTCGGGCATGGCCCTCGAAGCGGGAGTCGGCGACGAAATCCTCGTATGGCGGCTCGGCGTGCCGGAGCCGGGCCACGCGATCTCCGCATTTCCACCCGACGAAGAACACCCCCGGCCGCGGAAGGTGGCGGCTCTCGGCGTGAGTCCCAACGGGCGCTTCCTGATCGCGGTCAGCAACCAGGGAGACGTGCGGCTGTGGGACGCGGAGGGAGGAGCCGGAGCTACCGCCGTCGATCACCGCACGACGCGATCGACGGGCGAGCCGGCAGCATCGGCCGGCGACCTCGAGAGCGGAAGGAAGGATCGATGAGCGGACTTGACCGGGCCGACGGACGTCGTCTGGCGTTCGCGACCGGGCTCGCGTTGATGCTGCTGGCGGTCGGCTGCGGTGACAGCTCGGACAGCGAGCCGGATGCGGAGGCCGACGTCGGCGAAGCGGCGCGTGGAAGCTCGGCAAACCTCACGGTCGGAGATCGGACCTACCGGTTCGACCGCGTGCTCTGCGCCTTCGGACCCGAGGAGACCGGACAGGACGACACCGAGTTTACCCTCTCCGCGAGGCAGGACGGATTGCAGCTTGACGCGACGATCAACACCCGGTTCGGACACGTGGTGAGCCTGGACGACATCGAGGACCACGAGAACCCTCGGGTCGCCTGGTCGGCAGGTGAGTCGACTGCCGCCACGGCTCCCTCCGAAGAGATCATCCACGTCGACGGCAAGCGCGTGACGGCCGAGGCCACGTTCACCGACCAGACGACCGGCACCACCGCGGATGGTACGCTGGAGGCAACCTGCCCATGAAACCGCTGAGACCGATGCGACGCATGCGACCCCTGGGAATCGCGATTGCGCTGACCCTGATCGCCGCCGTCTCGGCGTGTGGCGGCGAGGCGGACGCCCGTTCCGATATGGACGCAGACATGGCCGGCGCGCCCGAGGAACGTCCCGCGGCCGAGTCTGCTGCGCCGGCGGAGCGCTTTGATCCCCCGCCCTCCTCGGGGGAGTCTCGGTCCGACGAGCTCCTCTGCGACGTCAGCGCTGACGACGAGGCCCTGACGCCGCCCGGGGGGCCGCCGGGCGACGTACC
>CAZEUW010000245.1:0-3147 GCA_964515425.1 uncultured Gemmatimonadota bacterium
CGTGGCCTTGCCGGTCGGATGCACCCGGATCTCCGCGGAGTCGAACATCTCGATGCCGGCGATGTCACACTGCTTGCCCGGGCCGGCGCCGACGATCTCGGTGAAGCTCGAGATGCCGATGCCCATCAGCTCGCCGCGGGTTCGCTTCTCCTCCTGCTCGGCGAGCAGCTCCTCGTAGCCGATCATGTCGAGGGCCAGGTCCATCGCCTTCCCGTAGTCGCCGCTGTCGTACTCCCATCCCGTCGGCGTCTCGTAGGGGAAGGCTTCGGGCGGGATGAAGTTCTTCTTCCGCAGCTCGGCCGGGTCCATGTCCAGCTCGTCGGCGAGCACGTCCATCACCCGCTCGATCAGATAGGAGGCCTCGGTCACCCGGAAGGAGCAGCGGTAGGCGATCCCGCCGGGCGCCTTGTTCGTGTAGACCCCGTCCACCTCGACGTGGGCGCTCTCGAAGTCGTAGGAGCCGGTGCAGACGTTGTAGAAGCCGGCCGGCCACTTCGAGGGCTGGGCCGCGGCGTTGAAGGCCCCGTGGTCGGCGAGCGTCTTCACCTTGAGGCCCTTCACGCGGCCGTCCTTCGTGGCCGCGATCTCCGCCCGCATGTGGTAGTCCCGGGCGAAGCCCGTGCTCTGCAGGTTGCCCGTGCGGTCCTCGGTCCATTTCACCGGCTTGCCGAGGAGCAGGGAGACGGCCGTCGCCACCACGTACCCGGGGTAGATCGGCACCTTGTTGCCGAAGCCTCCGCCGACGTCGGGGGAGACGATGCGCAGCTTGTGCTCGGGCAGGCCCGCCACCATCGAGAAGAGGGTCCGGTGGGCGTGGGGCGCCTGGGAGGTGAGGTAGACGGTCATCTTCTCGTTGGCCGCGTCCCAGTCGGCCACGCAGGCGCAGCACTCGAGCGGGGCCGGGTGGCAGCGCTGGAAGCGGACGTCCTGGCCGACGGTGACCTCCGCCTCGGAGAAGGTCCGGTCGGTCGCCTCGCGGTCGCCCGACTCCCAGTGGAAGATGTGGTTCGACTTCTCCTCGCGGTCCTCCCGCACGATCGGGGCGTCGTCGTCGAGCGCGCGGTGGGGATCGACGAGGACGGGGAGCTCCTCGTAGTCGACCCGGACGGCCTCGGCGCCGTCGGCGGCCGCGTAGCGGGTCTCGGCCACCACCGCCGCCACCTCCTGGCCCTGGAAGAGCACCCGGTCGGTGGCCAGCACCATCTGCTGGTCGGCCATCAGCGTGGGCATCCAGTCGAGGCCGTGCTCGGCGAGCTCCTTCGCGGTGATCACCGCCAGCACGCCGTCGACCTCCATCGCCGCCGAGGTGTCGATGTCCGTGATCTTCGCGTGGGCGTAGGGCGAGCGGACCAGGTGCAGGTGCAGCATGCCGGGGAGCTGGATGTCGTCCACGTAGCGCCCCTCGCCCCGGATGAAGCGCGCGTCCTCCTTGCGCTTCACCCGCTGACCCATCCCGCCCAGCTCGGTCGCCTTCTCCGTCGCCGCGCTCATCGGTCGCCTCCTGCCATCGCTCGGGACGCGTGCCGGATGGACTCCACGATGTTCTGGTAGCCGGTGCAGCGGCAGAGGTTGCCGGAGATCGCCTCCCGGATCTCCTCCTCGGAGGGATCGGGGGTCCGCTCCAGCAGCTCGGCCCCCACCAGCATCATCCCCGGGGTGCAGAAGCCGCACTGGAGCCCGTGCTCCTCGTGGAAGCCGACCTGGACCGGGTGCAGCTCGCCGTCCTCGGCCAGCCCCTCCACGGTCTTCAGCTCCGCGCCCCTCGCCTGGACGGCGAACATCGTGCACGACTTCACCGGCGTGCCGTCCAGCAGCACCGTGCAGGCGCCGCAGTTGGTGGTGTCGCACCCGATGTGGGTCCCGGTCAGCCCCAGCTCGTCGCGGAGGAAGTGGACGAGGAGGGTGCGCACCTCGACCGTGCGCGTCACCTGCTCGCCGTTCACCGTCAGCGTGACTTCGAGCTCGCGCGCCATCTCAGCCCTCCTCTCCGCGGGCGCGCTCGACCGAGCGCCGGAGCGCCCGCTTCGTGAGCACCCGGACCATGTCTCGCTTGTACTCGACCGAGCCCCGGTTGTCGGCGGAGGGCTCGGCGGCCTCCGCCGCGAGGTCGGCCGCCTCGGCGATCGCCGCCTCGTCGACCGGACCGCCCGCCAGCGCCTCCGCGGCCTCCGCGGCCTCGATGTTGACGTGGCCGACGGCCGTCAGCCCGATCCCCGCTTCCCGGCACGCGCCGGCCTCGTCCAGCTCCAGGCGGGCCGCGACCGCCACCGTCGCGAAGTCGCCCACCTTGCGCTCGATCTTCTCGTACGCGCCGCCGTGGCGGGGACCGGGGCGGGGCACGCGGATCTGGACCAGCAGCTCGTCGGGCTGGAGCGTCGAGGTGAAGGAGGTCACGAAGAGCTCGCCGGTCGAGAGGGTCCGCTCGCCGTCGGGCCCGCGGACGACCAGCTCGGCCCCGGCCGCCAGCATCACCGATCCCCAGTCCCCGGCCGGATCGGCGTGGACGAGCGAGCCGCCGACCGTCCCCCGGTTCCGGACCAGGGGGTCGGCGATCACCGCGGCCGCGTCGGCCAGCAGCGGGTAGCGCTCCCGGACCAGCTCCGAGCCCTCGATCGCGGCGTGGCGGACCATGGCGCCGATCCGCAGGTGCTCGTCGGTCTCCTCGAGCACGGCCAGGTCGGCGACGCCGTTCACGTCCACCAGCACCGCCGGGCTGGCGAGCCGGAAGCGGAGCAGGGGGATGAGGCTCTGGCCGCCGGCCAGCACCTTCGCGTCGTCGCCGTGCTCGGACAGCAACGCGAGGGCGTCGTCGACGGAGTCGGGAGCGTGGTAGTCGAAGGACGGAGGGATCATCGCGCGTCTCCTCTCGCTCGGGTCGGGCGCCCACGCAGGGGAGCACCATGATATGATCGGGAGCGCACGCTCGGCCAGGGTGCCGGGCCGCGGCGCGATTGTAACCTTTCGTCGCTGAAGGGTATCTTCCCGCCACCATGACCCCGCGCCCCGTCACCGACCGCTTCGACCGCCGGCTCCGCGACCTGCGGCTCTCCGTGATCGACCGCTGCAACTTCCGCTGCGGCTACTGCATGCCGGCCGACCGGGAGTACGACTTCCTCTCCCGGGACGAGCTGCTCTCCTTCGACGAGA
>CAZEUW010000246.1:0-3138 GCA_964515425.1 uncultured Gemmatimonadota bacterium
CCCGTCCTGAGGTGCGTGCCGTGTGCGCACCTACAGTATACGGGCCGGTTTTCGGCCTTCGAGGATCGCACAGGCGCCCTCAACAGGGGGGTCGGGCAACGAAAACGTCTCGGCAGGCGACGGCGGCCGGCAGCGGGCGCGAGAGGGGGCTCCAGGGCGGCCTCGGCCCCCGATCCGGGAGCCGTGAATCGCTCTCAACAGAACCCTGTCAAGTCCAGCCGGCCGGCTCAACGGATTGGCCGGTCGCAATCTCTGCCCGACGCGACCACACCCCCCGAGCCGAGTACGCCCGACGGCGCTCACCCGGCCCGTTCTTCTAAACCTCCGCCTAGGACCTCGATCGATCCCGAGGCGTCCAGGGCGATCGGGCTCGATGACAGCAGCTCCTCCTCGTACTGGCGGGAACCGGGCCCTCGACCTGCCAACGAGCTCGTTGACGCCCGAACGGCCCTGCACAAGATTTAGAATAGCCTAAAAATCAAGACGGCCCCGAACCTACGGAGGGAGCTCCTGCTCGTCGACCTGGAATTTCGGCTGGTCCTGTTCCTCCTCGTCGCCATCGGCCTGGGTGCCTCGGCGAGACTCCGGCGGCGAGCCGACCGGCTCCGAGGTGCCGTGCCGCGATCGGCCGATCGCCCGTGGATCGCGGCAGCCCTTCGCCTCGCCGGCTTCGCTTTCTACGGTTCCCTGCTGGCGTGGCTAGTCTATCCGCCCGTCCTCGAGTGGGCCCGCCTCGAAGTCGGGACGGCCGTCCGCTGGGCGGGAGCGCCTCTGACGGCGGCGGGAGTCGGCCTGGCACTGTGGTCGCTCCGGCACCTCGGCGACAACGTCACGCCAACTGCCGTGGCGCGTTCGGACGCCGATCTGGTCGACTCCGGCCCGTACAGCCGGGTTCGGCATCCGCTCTACAGCTCGATGCTTCTCACGGTGCCCGGATGCGGGCTCCTCGCCGGAAACGCAGTCGTTCTCGGTGGCGGTGCGGCGGTGTTCGCCGTCGTCCTGGTGAGGACGCGGCACGAGGAAGCACTGCTGTACGAGAAGTTCGGAGAACGCTACGTGTGCTACGCTCGGAGGACCGGCCGCGTCCTTCCGCGCCTGCGATCGTCTCCGTCGGACCGCGGATGAGTCGCCCGTCGGAGGGAATGAAGGGACCGAGCCTGCCCCGCCCTACTCGTCCGCCAGCCCCCCGTAACCCACCACGAGCCCCGCCGGGAAGAGGATCGCGTAGCCCAGCACCAGCAGCATGGGCGCCGCGGTGACCGAGCCCCGGTCGAGCAGGACGTAGCCGAGCACGATCGCGACGGCGGCGGCGGCGAACAGGGCGTAGTTCGCCGGGCCGAGGCCCAGCCAGCCCCCGTCCGAGCCGTCCTTCGCTCGTCCTCCGCTCCCGCTCTCGGCGCTCATGGTCGGTCCACGTTAGACGGCGGCTCCCGCTCCGTCAACGAATCGCCGGCTTCGTCGGATGAGCCCTCATCCGTGTCGGCGCCGCCCTCACCCGCGGGGACGCCGCCGTCCGCCGCGCCGTCCCCGCCCGTCGTGCGTCCGAGCAGCCGATTCCAGAAGGCCTCCTCGCGCGCCTCCCGCTCGCGCATCTCCGCCCAGCGCTGTTTGTCGTACCGCCACCGTCGCCAGCCGAGCAGCAGCAGTGCCAGGGTGAGCACGACCCAGAAGAAGCTCGCCCGGCCCAGCAGGAAGAGCCAGCCGTACCGGTCCTTCACCGACTCCCGCCACTGCTTCTCGAACTGGTCCAACGTCATCGCGTAGACGTCGCGCATGGCCTGGTCGAGCGTGGCGCCCTCCCGCAGCCGCTCGAACAGGCTGCCGAGTGCGGCGCCCTCGGGGCCGCGGGCGAGCCGCTGCACCGCCGTGTAGGAGAGCAGATAGGCCGTCCGCGCCCGCTCCTCGTCGCGGGGAAAGTCGAGCGCCATGTCACGGAGCAGCTCCTCCTCGTCCATGAGCGCGAAGCGGAGCCGCCAGGACTGCCGCCAGTCCCAGCCGCCGGCCACCAGCTGGGCGTAGCCCTCGTGGAGCCATCGCGGCGCGGCGCCCCCGGCCGCCCGGTGGAGGGCCGCGTGGGCGAGCTCGTGGCGGAGCGTCCGCCGCAGGCTCTCCAGCCGACCGGGGCCTTCTGCCCCCGCGCGCACCGCGATCACGTTCCGCCCGAAGTCGGCGAAGCCCGCCGCCCATTCCTCCTCCCGCTCGCCCGGCCCTCCGCCCGGCACGGTGGAGAGATCCTCGACGATCCACAGCGTAGGCGGATCCTCGAACCAGGCCTCGGGCCCTCCGATCCCGGGCATGGGCGCCCAGGTGGCGGGGTGGTCCACCAGATTGCGGGCCAGCTCGGCCAGGGCGGGCGAGGCCCGGACCGGAACCGGGCCGCCCTCGATCGCGACGAACTCGCCCGCCTCCTGCTCGGGGGCAGCGACGTGCACCGGGGCGGCGGCGTGCACCGGCTCGGAATCGGCCGCGAGCCCCTGGACGCCCGCCTCCGCGAAGGCGAGCGTCAGGCCGGCCACCGCGCGGACCGCAGCCCGCGTCGCTCTCCGTCGCGTCCACGCCCTCACGGCGAGCTCGTCTCCCTCGCCCACGCCACCGCCGCCTCCAGCTCGTCGGGCAGCGGGGCCGTGAACCGCATCTCCTCGCCCGTCACGGGATGCGTGAACTCGAGCCGCGTCGCGTGGAGGAAGAGGCGACCGACCTCCCGGGCGAACTCCTCCGCCCAGCGGCCGCCCGCCCCCAGGAAGCCCTTCTCCCAGCCCTCGGCGTAGATCGGGTCGCCCACGACCGGGTGACCGACGTCCAGCAGGTGGACGCGGATCTGGTGGGTGCGGCCGGTCTCGAGCCGGACGGCCGCCAGGTCGGCCGAGATCCAGCGCTCGAGGCGCTTCAGGTGGGTGACCGCGCGGCGCCCCCCCTCCACCACGGCGCGGCGGCGGCCGTCGTTCGGGTCGCGGCCGAGCGGCCGGTCGACGGTCGTCCCCTCCTCGTCGAGGTGCCCCCAGCAGGCCGCGAGGTAGCCGCGGCCGACCTCCCGCCGCTGGAGCGCCTTCCGGAGGGCCCGGTAGGCCTCGTCGGTCTTGGCGACCCCGAGCAGTCCGCTCGTGTCCTTGTCGAGACGGTGGACGATGCCCGGCCGAG
>CAZEUW010000247.1:0-3115 GCA_964515425.1 uncultured Gemmatimonadota bacterium
TGGGATGGACGAAGTAGTGGTAGCCCTCCTTCTCGATGACGGGGGCGGTGAGGAGAGACTCCTTCAGCTGGTCCATACCGAGGGTTCCCATGAGGGAACGAAAAGGTACCGGGACCAATTTGGGACGCTCGCTCGCGCCTCCGGCGCTCGCTCGCTGGCAAAAATTCTGCACCGCGAGACGTCGGAGGCGTCTCGCCAGCTCTCCCTCGAGGTTCGAGACGGCTTCGCCGTCTCGTCATCGCCAGACTGTGGAGCGTTCTGGCTTTGTGGGAAGACCGCGAGCGGTTTTCCGACATCACGAAAGACGCTTCGCGTCTTTCGGCCGACTTCACTCGCGAGAACACCAAAAACCGCGAGTGTTCCCTCCCTCCGGTCGGTCCGCCTCGTGCTCAAAAATCGGAGATTTTTTGGCATCCAGCGAATCTCCGATTCGCGCGACCTCCGCACACTCGCTCAGTCCGCGAGGCGGAGGCTCGCGGACGGGACGAGGAGCGACCGAAGGGAGCGACGAACGTCTTTTTGGTCCAGATTTTTGCCGGGCGGGCGCGCCGTTTGCGCGCCCCGCCCGTGCAAAAAGGTGGAATGGTGCGTTTTATGGTGTGCGCACGGCTCGGCTCTCCGTGTGCAGCCGGCGTTTCCCGCCGTGGCCGCGCTCGTGTTCCTCCCGTTCCTCGCGGCCGCGCTCGTCCCGCTCGTCTACCGCCTCCTCGGGGAGCGGACGGCCTACTTCGGGGCGGCCGTCGCGGCCGTCTGTTTCGCCCTGGCCGCGAGCCAGTACGGCGCGCGCGGGGCCGTCGGAATCGCGTGGATCCCGACGCTCGGGGCGGGCCTCCGGTTCTACGTCGACGGGCTCGCCCTCCTCATCGGCTTCCTCGCCTCCGGCATCGGGGTCCTGATCTTCGTCTACTCCGCGGGCTACATGCACGGCGAGTCCAACCTGCCGCGCTACTACGCGGCGCTGCTCGCGTTCATGGGCGCCATGCTCGGCGTGGCGTTCGCCGGCGACCTGATCGCGCTGTTCGTCTTCTGGGAGCTCACCTCGCTCTCCTCCTACGTCCTCATCGGCCACTACCGGCGGAAGCCGCGGTCGCGCTACGCCGCCCGGAAGGCCATGCTGATCACGGTCGCGGGCGGCCTGTTCATGCTCGTCGGCTTCCTGGCGCTCCACTCCGTCACCGGGACCTTCGACCTGGCCGCGATGCTCGGTGACGCGTCGGGGGTGCAGTCCGACCTCCGCGAGGCCGGGCTCCTCCTCCCGGTGGTCGCCCTCGTCGGCGTGGGCGCCGCGGCGAAATCCGCGCAAGTCCCGCTCCACGTCTGGCTCCCCGACGCGATGGAGGCGCCGACGCCCGTCTCCGCGTTCCTCCACTCGGCGACGATGGTGAAGGCTGGCGTCTACCTCGTCGGACGGTTCCGGCCGCTCCTCTCCGGGCCGGAATGGATGGCCCTGTTCGTCGGCCTCGGCCTGCTCACCATGACCGTCGCCGCGATGCTCGCCGTGGCGGCCACCGACACCAAGGAGCTGCTCGCCTACTCGACGGCGTCCCACCTAGGGCTCATCATCGCTGCCTTCGGATTCGCGACCGGCGCCGGCGAGGCGGCGGCCGTCGTCGGCGGCGAGGCGGGGGCGTTCCACGTCCTGAACCACGCGCTGTTCAAGGCCCCGCTGTTCCTGGTCGCGGGCGTGCTCGCCCACCAGGCCGGGACCCGGGCCATCGACGAGCTTGGCGGCCTCTGGCGGGACCTCCCGGTGGCCGCGGCGGTGACCGTCGTCGCCGCCCTCGGCATGGCCGGGATCCCCCCGTTCAACGGCTTCTACTCGAAGGAGCTGCTGTTCGAGGCGGCCTACGAGGCCGGCCACCACCTCGGCGGTGCGGCGTGGCTCCTCCCCGCCGTCGCCGTCTTCGGCTCGGTCTTC
This sequence comes from uncultured Gemmatimonadota bacterium, assembly GCA_964515425.1. Classification (GTDB taxonomy): domain Bacteria; phylum Gemmatimonadota; class Gemmatimonadetes; order Palauibacterales; family Palauibacteraceae; genus CAYVFM01. The sequence continues at coordinate 1,919 of CAZEUW010000247.1, forward strand.
ACGGTGCTCTACTCGCTCCGGTTCCTGATGCTCTTCTTCGGCGAGAAGCCGGACGAACTGGCCGACGTCCCCCGGCCGCCGCCCGCCATGCTCGTCCCGGCGGCGCTGCTCGGCGGCCTCGCCCTGGTCGTCGGCCTCTTCCCGAAGCTCGCGACGGCGGCGATCGCGAACGCGGCGTTCGCCGGCGTCGGTGGCGAGGGGACCGTCCACGCGGGGCTGCCGGACCACGTGACGCCGCCGGTGCTCATGAGCGCCGCGACCATCCTGCTGGGCCTCGCTGCGTTCCCGGTCTACGGCCGCCTCCAGGACGGGATCCAGCGCGTCACGTCGGGGCCGCTCTCCGCGAACTGGTACTACGACGGCGCCGTCGCGGGGCTGAACGGCCTGGGCGAGTCGACCACCGGCGCCACGCAGACCGGCCTGCTCCGGACGTACGTGACCTGGACGCTCGGGGCCACGAGCGCGCTCGTGCTCGCGGGCTACCTCGCCGCCGGCGCGTCGCTGCCGACGGTCTCCGGGCTCGGCGTCCCGGCGGCGACGGTGATCGTGCTGCTCCTCGCCGTGCTGGCCGCGGTCGCGGTCGAGCGCGCCCCCTCCCACGTCGCGGGGGTGCTCACGCTCTCCATCCTCGGGTTCGTGGTGGCGATCTTCTACGTGCTCTCGAACGCCCCGGACCTGGCGCTGACCCAGCTCGTCGTCGAGACGCTCGTCCTCGTGATCTTCCTGCTCGTGCTCGACAAGCTGCCGGCCTACTACGGCGAGGCGATCGCCGCCCGGGCGATCCGGGACGGCGCGCTCGCCCTCCTCGTCGGCGTCACCGTGACCGTCACGGTGCTGCTCTCGACCGCCGCCGAGCCGGACGACGGGATCGCGAGCTACTTCGTCGAGAACGCGGTCCCCGAGGGCGGCGGCGGGAACGTGGTGAACGTCATCCTGGTGGACTTCAGGGCGTTCGACACGCTGGGGGAGATCTCGGTGATCGCCATGGCCGCCCTCTCGGTCCTGACGCTGATCGCCATGCGCGGACGGGGGGAGACGCAGCGATGAGCACGGTGATCGCCCGGACGGCGACCAGGATCGCGGTGCCGATCGCGCTGGTGACCTCGGCCGCGCTGCTGCTCCAGGGCCACAACCTGCCCGGGGGCGGGTTCATCGCCGGCGTCCTGACCGCTGCGGCGCTCGCGCTCGTCTACGTCG
>CAZEUW010000248.1:0-3094 GCA_964515425.1 uncultured Gemmatimonadota bacterium
CGGACGCACCCTGGGCATGATCTTCATGAAGAGCTCGACCCGGACCCGGGTCTCCTTCGAGGTGGGCACCTTCCAGCTGGGAGGCCACGCCCTCTTCCTCTCCGACCGGGACATCCAGCTGGGTCGGGGGGAGCCGATCTCGGACACGGCCCGGGTCCTGTCCCGCTACGTGGACGGCGTGATGATCCGCACCTTCGAGCAGTCGGACGTCGAGGAGCTCGCGCGCCACGCCTCGATCCCGGTGATCAACGGGCTGACCGACCTCCACCACCCGTGCCAGGTGATGGCGGACGTCTTCACCGTGCAGGAGGCTTTCGGCGAGAGCCTGGCCGGGACCCGGGTCGCCTGGATCGGGGACGGCAACAACATGGCCAACTCCTGGCTCGACGCGGCCCGCCGCTTCGGCCTCGCGCTGCGACTGGCCTGTCCCGAGGGCTACGGACCCGACGGGGCGGCGCTCGAGGCGGCGCGCGCCGAGGCCGACGTGGAGGTCGTGCGCGACCCGGACGAGGCCGTCGAGGACGCCCGCGTCGTCACCACCGACGTCTGGGCCTCGATGGGGCAGGAGGAGGAGGCCGAGCGGCGCCGGGAGGACCTGGCCGACTACCGGGTGGACGAGGACCTCATGACGCGGGCCGCCGGGGACGCGATCTTCCTCCACTGCCTCCCGGCGCACAGGGGCGAGGAGGTCACGGCCGGGGTGATCGACGGGCCGCGCTCCCGGGTGTGGGACGAGGCGGAGAACCGCCTCCACGTCCAGAAGGCGCTGATGGTGCGCCTCATGGGAGCCGAGGACGACGAATGAGCGCCGCGGACGCGGAGGACCTGCGCCGCACCCCCCTGCACGGGGAGCACGTAGACCTCGAAGCCCGCCTCGTGCCGTTCGGCGGCTTCGCGATGCCGGTCCAGTATCCGACAGGCATCCGGGCCGAGCACGAGGCGGTTCGGACGGCGGCCGGGCTGTTCGACGTCTCCCACATGGGCGAGTTCCGCGTCAGGGGCCCCGACGCCCTCGCGCTGGTCTCGCGCGTCACCACCAACGATCCCTCCGGCCTCGAGCCGGGGCGTCAGGCCCAGTACAGCTGCATGTGCCTCGAGGACGGCGGCGTCGTGGACGACCTGGTCGTCTACCGTCTGGGCGAGGACGACTTCCGGCTGGTCGTGAACGCGGCGAACCGGGAGAAGGACTGGGGCCACGTGAGGGGACGCCTGGAGGGCTTCGAGTGCGAGCTCGTGGACGAGAGCGACGAGGTCGCGCTGCTGGCGCTGCAGGGTCCGCGGGCGCAGGCGATCCTCGAGCCGCTCGCCTCCGTGGAGCTCGATCCGATCGGGTTCTACCGCTTCCGCCACGGCGAGGTGGCCGGCGTCCCCGGCGTGATCAGCCGCACCGGCTACACGGGGGAGGACGGGTTCGAGCTCTACCTGCCCGCCGAGCGGGCGCCGGGTGTGTGGCGGACGCTGCTGGAGCGGGGAGGCGACGACGGCCTGCTGCCGGCGGGCCTCGGCGCGCGGGACACCCTCCGGCTCGAGATGGGCTACGCGCTGTACGGCCACGAGCTGGACGAGGACGTCACGCCCCTCGAGGCCGGCCTCGGCTGGCTGGTCAAGCCCGACAAGGGAGACTTCGTCGGACGCGACGCGCTGCTCCGTCAGCGGGAGGCGGGCCTGGAGCGGCGGCTCCGGGGGTTCCGCCTCGAGGAGCGCGGCTTCCCCCGGGAGGGCTACCCCGTCCATTACGGGGGGGAGCGGGTCGGCGAGGTGCGCAGCGGGACGGTGAGCCCGAGCCTGGGCGACGGAATCGGGACCGCTTACTTCCCCGTCGAGGCTGACGTCGGCGACGAGCTCGAGGTCGAGATTCGGGGCGATCGCCTGTCCGCCAGGATCGCGGAGATGCCCTTCTACCGCGACGGCTCCCTGCGCCGATGAGCTCGGCCCCGATCCGGCTCGGAATCCTGACGGTGTCGGACGGAGTGTCCGCCGGGACGCGCGAGGACCGCTCGGGCGACCGGATCGCCGAGTGGGCCGGGGAGGGGCGGGCCGAGGTCGTGTCCCGGGTCACCGTCCCGGACGAGCGGGCCGAGATCCTCGCCGCGCTCACGCGGATGGCGGACGCCGGGGACTGCGAGCTCCTCCTCACGACGGGAGGGACGGGCCTGTCCGAGCGGGACGTCACGCCCGAGGCGACGCGGGCGGCGGTCCAGCGGATGGTCCCGGGCATCGCCGAGCGGATCCGTGCCCACGGCACGGAGTCCACGCCCTTCGCCGACCTCGGCCGCGGCATCGCCGGGCTCCGCGGAGACTGCCTGGTCGTCAACCTCCCCGGCAGCCCCTCCGGCGTGGAGGACGGCCTCGAGGTGCTGGAGGCGATCGTGGATCACGCCGTGGAGCTGCTCCGGGGCCGCACGGCGCACGACTGACACCCACCCGGGACGAGAGACCGTGGCGCGCGTGTTCATCGACAGCACGGACCTGGAGGCCGCGATCGCGGTCCGCGAGGCCGTGCAGGCCGACGGCCACGACATCGCCATGGTGGAGTCGGCGGCAGAGATCGAGAGCCGGCTGCACGCCGACGACGACGAGATCGCCCTCGTCCTGACCGCCGACGTGGACAGCGGGGAGGCGGGGAAGATGCGCTCCCTGTTCGACGCCCGGATCCCCCGCCCGCCCGTCCTCGCCCTCGGGGCCTCCGACCAGGGGTCGCTCGACTCGGGGGAGAAGCTCGTCGTGGACGAGTGGCTCGCCTCGCCGCCCGAGGCGGAGGAGGTGCGCGTCGTCCTCAACCAGCAGCTCGACCGCTACCGGGTCCAGCTCGAGACGGGCATCATCGGTCGCACCCGGGCGGTGCGGGACGTCCTCGAGCGCCTGCATCTCGTGGCCCCCGTCCACTCGACCGTCCTGCTGACCGGCGAGAGCGGGACGGGCAAGGAGCTCGTCGCCCGCGCCATCCACACCTACTCGCCCCGCAAGACGAAGCCCTTCATCGCCGTCAACTGCGCGGCGCTGCCGGAGTCGTTGCTCGAGTCCGAGCTGTTCGGGCACGAGAAGGGGGCCTTCACCGGCGCCACGGCGCGCCGGAAGGGGCTGTTCGAGCTGG
>CAZEUW010000249.1:0-3042 GCA_964515425.1 uncultured Gemmatimonadota bacterium
GCCCGGTCGCCCGCCAGCTCCGCCTCGAGCGGACCGGCCGCCGCCGATCCCGCCGGCCGCACGGCCTCCAGGGCCCGCGCGAGCAGCTCGGCCGCGGCCGCCGCCTCGCCGCCCTCGCGGAGGGTGGTCGCCGCGTTGGCGAGCAGCATCGGGAAGCGCGGATCGTCGGGTCCGAGGCCCTCCTCGGCGAGACGGACCAGATCCTCGACGGCGGCGAGCGCCTCCTCCCAGCGCTCCAGCGTGGCGAGGGCGTTCGCCTCCTCGTCGGCCAGGACGGCCCGCAGTCCCGGCCCCACCGGATCGCCGCGATCGGCCACCCGCCGTGCCTCCCGGAAGGCCTCCAGCGAGGCGGCGGCGTCGCCCTCCGAGCGGTGGAAGGCGCCGAGCCGCGCCAGCAGGTGCACGGCTTCGGCGGTGGTGCGCCCGCCGCCGGAGGCCCGGCGGGCGACCGCCCGTACGTGGGGCGCGAGCGCGCTGCATCGACCGCGCATCTCCTCCCGTCCGACGCGCTCCGGGAAGCCCGCGTGGAGGAGCGCGGTCGCGGCCCGCAGGTAGGAGCCCCGCTCCCGGCCGCTCATCCGCTCCCGCACTCCGGCGGCGAATCGGGCGTCGAGCCGGACCGACTCGCCCGTCGCCTCCACCCAGCCGCGCCGCTCCAGCGCCCGGGACGCCGCGAGGAGGGCGGCGTCGCCGGACCGCGCGCGCTCTTCCAGCGGCACGGGCAGCGCCGACGGGTCGGCGGTCAGGAGCCAGGCAGGGACGGGAGCGTCCCCCATCTGGGCGAGCACGCCGAGCAGCTGGGCGGCCCCCCGGTCCTCGGCCAGCAGCCCGCTCAGCTCGGCCGAGGTCGGCGCGTCCGTCCCTCCGCTCACGGGTCCGAACGCGCCGTCACCGCGCTCCGTAGCCCGCCCCGGCAGAGGCGCCGAGGCTCGGACCGACGAGGACGGCGTTGGCGAGCAGTCGCCCCGTCGCGCGCCATACCAACCGGTAGACGGGATCCGAGGCGAAGAGGACCACCTGTCCGGATCCGACCGGCTCGGCGATCGCCCAGGCCGCCCCGCGCAGCAGCCGCTCCGTGTTGCCCGGCCACGTGAACCCGGAGACCACGAGCTCGCCCCGCTCGGGGAAGACGACCGGAGAGCTCCCGCCCCCGGTCACCGTGAGGAAGTCCGAGCCGGTCGCCAGCACCGGGAGGTCGGGTTCGGGGTAGCCGAAGGTCAGCCAGTGGCTCCGGTCCAGCTCGCTGCGGAGCACGGCGCCCGGGACGCTCACCAGCCTCCCCGGCTCGGCCGTGGGGCTGACCGCCGGCGGCGTCGGCTCGGGGCGGGCCGGCAGGGCGTCGATCTGCGACAACCGCTCCGCGTCTACGAGGCTGTCGGTCGCCTCCGGGCCGACCGCCCGGCGCCGGACGAGATCGGCGTCCACCAGCCCGGCGTCGACCGCGAACTCAGACGCCCCGCCCCATCCGACCAGGAGCCCTCCCCGCTCGAGCCAGCCCTCGAGCCGCTCGACACCCCTCTCGCCGAGCTCGCCATCGATGCCGTCCGCGGAGCCGTCCGGGACGACCAGCACGTCGTAGCCGACCAGCCCCCCGGACGCGACGCGCTCCAGCCGCAGCGGCGTGAAGGGATACGCCCATCGCCGCTCGAGGGTGAACCAGAGGTGACCGTAGGACGTCGTGCGGATCCCCTCCCCCACGGCGACGGCCACGCGCGGGGGCCGGATCGCGGCCACGTCCTCCGAGCCGGGGCCGCGCTCGCCCGCCGCCGGGAAGGCGGTGTGGGAGGCGGTCAGCTCCACGCCCGCGTCGTCGGCCAGGGTACGGATCCGATCGTGCACCGAGACCGGGTTGCGGCTGATCCGGACCACGAAGGTGCCCCGCGGGAACCGGCGCTCTCCCGCCATGAGCGGGCCGCGGGAGACGGCGACGCGGTAGCCCTCCCGCAGGAGTCCGGCGAGCAGCCGCACCGACCCCTCCGTCTCCGGACGGAAGAGGTAGGCGCTTCGCGCCCGCTCCGAGGCCGTCTCGGCGGGGCCGACGCCGCCCGCCGCCGCACCCCCGGGGCTCGCCACCACCGAGGTCACCCCGGTCGCCAGCCCGGCGTCGAACGGGACCTCCTCCGTCCAGTCGCCAGTGCCCGAGAGGCGCTCCGCCGGCACCGACAGCGGCTCGGTCTCGACCGACGGCAGGTCGTCCAGGGACCAGGCGTCCACCCCCCAGGCGAGGGGGAGCGACCAGGAGGTGACGTCGTAGAACTCGAAGCCCTCGCGCTCGCCGCCCTCGCCGCGCCGCGCGTTGCGCTGCCAGATGGCGAGCTGCTCGGCGACGAAGGCGGAGTCGAGCGGCACGTCGCGGCGGAGCAGCGTCGAGGCCATCCGTCCGTCCGGTTGCGCCGCGTCCACCACGTAGGCGCCGGCCGGCAGCTCCCGGGCGCCGGCCTCTCCGGTCGCGTGCCGGACGCCGCGGACCGTGAAGGAGCCGGTGGCCCGCCGCACCTCGATCCCCTGCCGGAGGAGCGTGGCGGCCAGCGCGGCCGCCCGCCGAGGGTCGTCGCCCGGATCCAGGACGTAGGCGCGCGCGGGGTCGCCGGCGCGGCCGCGCTCGAGCGCACCCCGGAAGAAAGCGGCGAAGTCGCGCAGCAGCGCCTCCCGGTTCTCGACGGCGGTCTCCACGGTCGCCAGCGAGGCGATCCAGTGGTGGGCGATGCCGTCGCGGAAGGTGAGGATCGTGCCGTCGTCCCGGCGCCACCGCAGGCCCTTGCTGCCGCCCCCGTCCGTCTCGTAGGTCATCCCGATCGCCCCGTGGAGCGAGGGCCAGGAGTCCCAGTATCCGGGATAGAAGAGGTCGAAGACGTCCCGGACGTAGTACTGCACGCCGTGGTCGTCGAAGGCCGCGGCGTTGCCCCGGCCGAAGGCCTCGTACCAGCGCAGGTGGCTGTCCGGGAGGTCCGGGTTCACGGGCGGCGTCGGCGGCGGGAAGAAGTACTGGTCGGTCTGGCCGTGGTGGTCGACGAACACCTGCGGCCGCCAGCGCAGCACCTG
>CAZEUW010000250.1:0-3001 GCA_964515425.1 uncultured Gemmatimonadota bacterium
CCACCTCGGGGGCCAGCCCGGCCCGGGTCTCCGGATCGCGCAGGAAGAGGTCGTAACCCGTCACCGACAGGTCGGCCGCGCCGGGGGCGAAGCGGGCGCCCGAGAGAGGGTCGGCCAGGAGCGGCCAGCCGGAGACCCGCGACAGACGCAGCAGCTCACGGCCCGGCGGGCGCCACCCCGGACAAGCGCCTCCCACCAGGAGCCCTCGCCTCGCGCCCGAGAATCGATCGACCAGCTCCGCGACCTCTTCCGGATCGACCACCCGGGCGGTCCCCCCGACGCGCGTCCAAGGTCGACCGCCACTTCTCTCCCCTTTTCCGTCCGTCGCCCCGGACGCTCGGCGTCCCTCCGGGCCGGCGGCGGCCGGTGGCGGCTCCAGCGGCTTGTCGAACGGAAAGTTCAGGTGCACGGGCCCGGCGGGCGACCCCGTGGACGCGGCCAGTGCCCGGGCCGCCAGAGCCCGCAGGTAGCGGAGCGAGCGGGAAGCCGGATCCGGGCGGGCCACGTCGTGGAAGAGACGAACGTGGCCGCCGTAGAGTCCGGCCTGGTCCGTGGTCTGGTTGGCGTCGGTCCCCCGTAGCCGCCGCGGTCGGTCCGCCGTGAGCAGCAGGAGCGGCGTGCCCGAGGCTCCCGCCTCCACGACCGCGGGGAACAGGTTGGCCGTGGCGGTGCCGGAGGTCGTCACGACGGCGGCGGGGCGGCCGGTGCACCTGGCGAGCCCCAGGGCGAAGAAGGAGGCGGAGCGCTCGTCGAAGTGGACGAAGGCCTCGACCTCCTCGTGGCGGGCCAGCGCCAGGACGAGGGGCGTGGAGCGGGAGCCCGGTGCGACGCACGCCTCCCGGACCCCGGCCCGGACCAGCTCGTCCACGAAGACCCGGGCCCAGAGGGTGTTGGCCTGGGCCTCGCTCACCCGGCGCCTCCCGTCACGCGCCGCCGGGACGTCCGTCGCGCAGGTCCCGTAGCGCATCCAGGACGGGTCGGAACTTGAGGACCGTCTCCTCCCATTCCCGGCCCGGCTCCGAGCCGTCCACGATGCCGGCCCCGGCGTACAGGCGCAGCCGTCGCCCCTGCACCAGGCCGCAGCGCAGCGCCACGGCGAAGACCCCGTCGCCCGAGGCGTCGAACCAGCCGACCGGCCCCGCGTACCAGCCGCGCTCGAAGGGCTCGTGTCGGCGCAGGAACGCGCGGGCCGGCCCGCGGGGATATCCGTTCACGGCCGCCGTCGGGTGCAGTCGCTCCAGCACCTCGAGCACGTGGGTCTCCCCCGGGAGGGAGGCCGTCACCTCCGTGCGGAGATGCTGCAGCTCCCGCAGGCGGAGGATCGTGGGCTCGGCGTCGGCCTCCACCTGGGGCGCCAGCTCCGTGAGCCGTTCGCGGAGGTCCCGGAGCACGAGGGCGTGCTCCTCCTGGTCCTTGGCCGACTCCAGGAGCTCCCGGGCGAGCGCCTCGTCCTCGTCCTGGCTGTCGCCCCGGGCGCACGTCCCTGCCACCACGGTGGCCTGGAAGCGACCTCCGCGCACCGCGGCCACGATCTCGGGGGCGGCTCCCACGAAGACCGCGCCCTCGCCGGGATCCACGAGATACGGAAAGCTGGCCGGATGGTCGGCGCGGAGTCTCAGGAGCAGCTCCACGGGATCCACGGGTCGCTCCAGCTCCACGTCCAGCGGTCGCGCCAGCACGACCTTGGCCAGACGGCCTGCCCCGATCTCCTCCAGGGCCCGCTCCACGATCGCGTCCCAGCGGCCCCGGTCGAGCGGCGACGCGAGCCGGGCCCCGAGCCCCGCCTCCCCGTCGCCGATCCCGGCACCCGGGCGCTTCTGCGGAGACGCTCCGTCGCCGGCCAGCAGCCGGTCGCGCAGCTCTGCCAGTCGACGCCTCAGGTCCTCCCGCGCCGCCTCCGGATCCCGATCGGCTCCCACGCGCGCCACCCCGGCCATCCACGTCCGGCCCGCTTCGGCGCGCACCTCGATCCGGGGAAGGACGAACGAGCAGGCTCCGAACGACCGCCACCCTCGACCGCCGGCCGCTCCCGAGAAGGAGCTCCCGCCATAGACCCGGGCGCGCGGCCCCGCCGGATCGGTCCCCCGGTCGACGCCCGCGCGCCGGGCATGAAGCGGCGACGCCCCGGACGACCCCGCCTCTTCCAGGTCCGTGAGCAGCTCCCCGGCCCTCCCGGCGAGGTCGGGAAGAGAGCGCTCGCCCCGACCGCGACCGCCCAGGCGAACGGCGGCACCCGACCAGGCCGCCCAGTCCCCGGCACGCTGCCAGAAGCCGCCGGGCCGTTCCGGTCCGAGGCGAAGGGCCGCAGCGGCGGACACGCCGTCCGCCTCGATGACGCACCTCACCAGGCGGGACGTTCCCTCCCGCGGTCGGCTCTGCGGCGGTGTGGATGCGACGTCCTGCACGATGACGGGGCCTCCGGGCTTCGACGGTGCACGCTGCGGCGAATCGGTCCCATCCTATCCAGACGACGCTTCGCGGGCCACGTCGACCCGACCGCGAAGGCCCCTTCCGATGCCGGTCGAGCCCGACGCCCCCCGGAGACGCGAGCCGGCGGAGTCGGGGCCAGCGGCGCCACCGGCGGCGCCAGATACGAAATCCATTAAAGTACTATGGGCGCCATCGTTACCGAGTCATCTCGACGCCAGGATGACGGCAGAGCGAGCCCTGTTCTACGGACGTCTGACGGCGCCTCGCCACTCTTTGGCGCGCGACGGGTCACGTCGCCCCTCTTCGGGACGGGGCCCGTTCACGTTCCACGAGCTTTCGTCGCTGGCACCCGTAATCGGCGGGCTTGGTTCGGGACGTGGGCGGGTCCTTCCACTCCCCTCTTCACCGGACCGCCGTCCACGCCGGCCGGAATCACTCGGAGCCGGCCGCCCCGGTCCCCGCCTCCGACATGTAGTCCACGACCAGCCGGGACATGGCGCGCATGCCCACGGGGATGGAGCTGTCGTCTCCCATGAAGGTGGGCGTGTGCAGCCCCCCCGACTCCGTGCCC
>CAZEUW010000251.1:0-2992 GCA_964515425.1 uncultured Gemmatimonadota bacterium
CCGATCGGTCTCGCCGCGGACCACCCGCCGGTGCGCGGCCGGCCGAACGTCGGCGTCTGGGGGCCGGAGTTCGAGGAGATCGAGGACCGGACGCTGGCCGAGCGCTACAAGGGCCGGCGCCTCTCGCTCACCCGCGACGAGCTGGTGGAGCGGGGGGAGGACGAGTTCTTCCTGCACGAGCTGGACGGCGTTCAGGTGCTCGGCCCGGGCGGTGAGCGGCTGGGAGAGGTCCTGGCCGTCTACCCGACGGCGGGTCGACCGCTGCTCGGCATCGGCTCGGACGGGGACGAGCGGCTGCTGCCCTTCGTGCGGGCCTTCGTGGAGGAGGTGGACCTCGAGGAAGGCGTCATTCGGGTGCGGCCGCCCGACGGGCTGATGGAGCTCTGACCCCGTGCGGATCAATGCGATCACGATCTTCCCGGACTTCTTCGAGGTCCCGCTCGAGACCAGCATCCCCGGGCGGGCGGCGAGGGCCGGCAAGGTCGAGTACAGGATCGTCGACCTGAGGGAGCACACGCACGACAGGCACCGGACGGTCGACGATTCGCCCTACGGAGGCGGCGCCGGCAGGGTGATGAAGCCGGAGCCGTTCTTCGAGGCGGTCGACGCGCTGGATCCGGAGGGACCGGTCGTGCTGCTGAGCCCGCGGGGTCGTCGGTTCGACCACGACACGGCGGTCCGATACTCGCTCGAGAGCGAGCTGACGCTGCTCTGCGGGCACTACAAGGGCGTGGACCAGCGCGTGGCCGAAGGGCTCGCCGACGAGGAGATCTCGATCGGCGACTACGTGCTGAGCGGCGGCGAAGCCGCGGCGCTGGTGATGGTCGACGCGATCGTCCGGCTGCTGCCGGGCGTGCTCGGCGACCACGAGTCCGCGTCCACGGATTCGTTCTACGAGGACGGCGTGCTGGCACCGCCGGTCTACACGCGCCCGCGGGAATACCGGGGGCTCGAGGTGCCGGAGGTGCTGCTCTCGGGCGACCACGACCGCATCGCGGAGTGGCGTCGGAGGCGCGCGTTGGAGATCACGAAGGAGCGGCGACCGGACCTGCTGGACGGGGACGCGGCGTCGCCGACGGACGAGAGCGAGAGATAAGGGAGCGGAACCATGGATCCGAGAATCGCAGAGATCGAGGAGGAGTACCGGCGGGACGATCTCCCGGCCTTCGACGCCGGGGACACCGTTCGGGTCCGTGTCCGCGTCCGCGAGGGAGAGAAGGAACGGATCCAGGCGTTCGAGGGGATCTGCATTTCGAAGCGCGGCTCGGGGGTCAACGAGACCTTCACCGTGCGGAAGGTGTCGGGCGGCGTCGGGGTGGAGCGGATCTTCCCCCTCCACTCCCCCTCGCTGGCCGGCATCGAGGTCGTGCGCCGCGGTTCGGTCCGGCGCGCGAAGCTGTACTACCTCCGCGAGCGCCGGGGGAAGAAGGCGCGCGTGCGGGAGAAGGCCTGGTGGCTGGACGCCGTGCGGCAGGAACAGGAAGAGGCGCCGTCCACCGACGAGGAGGGCGGGGCCGAGACGGAGGCCGACGCGGCGTCCGCGGAGCACGAGGCGCCCGCGGCGGGCGATGCCGACGTCGCCGGCGCGGGCGAGGTCGCGGACGCCGAGCCGGCCGAGACCGAGGGACGAACCTAGCGGGCTCGACGGTCCGGAGGCAGGGCGTTGAGCCCCACCGCGCCGCTCGATCACGAGCAGGAGGCCTGGGAGCGGGGCCTCTCGGTCGTCGCGGGGCTCGACGAGGCGGGCCGGGGCCCTCTCGCCGGACCCGTGGTCGCCGCCGCGGTCGTCCTCCGGCGGGGCGACCCCTTCGACGGGGTGACCGACAGCAAGGCCCTGACGCGGGAGCGGCGCTCGGAGCTGGCCGTGCGGATCCGGCGCGGCGCGCGCGCCGTGGCGCTCGGCGCCGCCTCGGTGGGCGAGGTCGAGCGGCTCGATCCCCGCGGCGCCTCGTCCCTCGCCATGCGCCGCGCCCTCGCGGCGCTCCCCGTCACGCCCGACCTCCTGCTGGTGGACGGGCGGCCGATGGACGACCTCGGCGACCACAGGGCGCTGGTACGCGGCGACGCCCGCTGCCACTCCATCGCCTGCGCCTCGATCCTGGCCAAGGTGGTCCGCGACCGGCTGATGCGGAACCTCCACCCACGCTACCCGAGCTACGGCTGGGAGAGCAACGTGGGCTACGGCACGCCCGGCCACCTCGAGGCGCTCCGACGGCACGGGCCGACGCCCCACCATCGGCGGACGTTCCGGCCCGTGGCGCAGGTCGAGCTGGAGCTCGAGGGCCGATAGTCCGGTCCCCGGGTATTCGTTGTTCGGCCCGGACCCCGGCGCTAGCTTCCCGGGCCGGTCCCGGCCGGGTAGCTCAGTCGGCAGAGCAGCGGACTTTTAATCCGAAGGTCGTGGGTTCGAGACCCACCCCGGCCACTACCCCATGAGCGATCGAAACCGGACCGTGGCGCTGCGCATCGGGCTGGCCGTCGTCGTCGTCGTGCTGGTGCTCGTCCTCGGCCCCATCGTGTCGGCGCCCGAGCCGGAGCGGGAGAGCCCCGCGGCGACCGTAGAGCTCCGTCCCTGGCGCCTGATCGGCTGCTGGGAGCTGCGCTACGACGGCTGGGGCGAGGTGGACGCCCCGCTCTCCGACCGGCCCGCCGGTGCGGACGGGGCGCCAGGAGGCGCGCTGACCCCGCCCCGGGCGGTCATGCTCCTGCCCGACTCGGTGGATCCGTGGGGGCGGGTGCTCCCGAGCTACCGCGCGGCGCCGGCCGCCGAGAGCGAGGCGCGCGCGGGTCGTACGCTCCGTTGGCTGGTCGAGGCGGACACCCTGTGGGTGCTCTGGTCGGAAGGCGGGGTCCGCGCCGGAGCCGCGCTCCGGCGCTCGGGCGACAGCCTGGTGGGGAGCGTCCGGGCCGTCCGGCGGGCCGGCGGGGAGCGGGACTCGCTCGACCTCAACGCCCGGGCGACCGCGCTCCCGATCAATTGCGCGACGGGCGA
>CAZEUW010000252.1:0-2992 GCA_964515425.1 uncultured Gemmatimonadota bacterium
TCGGTGGTGGGCGTCGAGCTGGGCGACCTGCCGTCCGACCGGATCGACGCGGGCAAGCTGGCGCAGGCGGCGGGGGGAGCGTGAACGGCCGGCTGGTCGTCGTGGGCTCGGGCACGGTCGTCCCGGAGGGCGATCGCGGTGGGTCGTCCTTCTGGGTCGAGGACGACGGGGCCCGCGTCCTCGTGGACTGCGGGCCCGGCGCCGTCGGATCGCTCGCGCGCCACGGGCTCCCGTGGGAGCGGCTCACCCACCTCGCCCTCACGCACTTCCACGCCGACCACGTCGGGGGCCTGCCGGGGCTGTTCTTCGCCCTCCGCCACGCCGTCCGTCCGGCGCGCGATGAGCCGCTCGCCGTCCTCGGTCCTCCGGGCACCGGGGCGCTGTTCGAGGGGCTCGCGTCGACCCTGGGGAACTACTTCCTGGACCCGGGCTTCCCCGTCGAGGTCGCCGAGCTGGCGCCCGGCGACGTCCGGGAGCTGACCGCGAGGGCCCGCCTCACCACCCGGAAGACGCCGCACACCGAGGAGAGCCACGCCGTGCGGCTGGACTTCCCCGACGCGGCGTTCGGCTACACGGGGGACACCGGTCCCTGCCCGGAGCTCGGCGACTTCTTCCGTGGGGTCGGGCTGCTGGTCTCGGAGTGCTCCCTCACCGAGGAGGAGGTGGGCGACAACCACCTCTCGCCCGGCCGGGTGGCCGCGATCGCCGCGCGAGCGGAGCCCGAACTCCTCCTGCTCACCCACGTATACCCTCACGTCCGCCGATCGCTGGACGTCCCTTCGCTGGTCGCCGCGGCCGGCTACTCCGGGCGGGTGGCGCTGGCCGGAGACGGCGACGAACACGCGTTGAACCCGAGATGATCACACGAGGCCACGCTCGGTGCCCGTCGCCGCGGCCGACCCGGAGCTGGCCACACAGGAGAACTCCATGCTCGTCGTGATGAAGCACGGTGCCACGCAGGGGCAGATCGACCGCGTCACCGAGGCGATCCGGGAGATGGGCTACGGCGCCGAGCCGATCCCCGGCCGACAGCGGACCGCCGTCGGCGTGGTCGGCAACGACGGCCGCGTCGACGCCGACCACCTCGGCACCCTGGAGGGCGTCCAGCGCGTCATCCACGTCTCGCAGCCGTACAAGCAGGTCAGCCGGGAGTGGAAGCCGGACGACACGGTGGTCGAGCTGCCGAACGGGACGCGGGTCGGCGGCCGCGGCGTCGCCGTGATGGCCGGGCCCTGCTCGGTCGAGTCGGAGGAGCAGATCCTGGAGACCGCGCGCCACGTCGCGGCGTCGGGAGCCACGATCCTGCGGGGCGGGGCCATCAAGCCCCGGACCTCGCCCTACTCCTTCCAGGGCCTCGGCGAGGAGGGGCTCGAGCTGTTGGCCCTGGCGCGGGAGGAGACGGGCCTCGCGGTGGTCACCGAGGCGCTGGACCCCGAGGGGGTGGAGCTCGTCGCCTCCTACGCCGACATCATCCAGATCGGCGCCCGCAACATGCAGAACTACTCGCTGCTGCGCGCCGCGGGTCAGGCCGGCAAGCCCGTGCTGCTGAAGCGGAGCATGTCGGCCACGGTCAAGGAGCTCCTCCTCGCAGCCGAATACCTCCTCGTCGAGGGGGAGTCGCGCGTCATCCTGTGCGAGCGGGGCATCCGCGGCTTCACCGACCACTCGCGCTACCAGCTCGACCTCACCGCCGTGCCCACCGTCAAGGAGCTGTCCCACCTGCCGGTGATCGTCGACCCGGCCCACGGCACGGGGGAACGCGCCAAGGTGGCGCCGATGGCCCGGGCGGGCGTGGCGGCGGGCGCCGACGGCGTCATGGTCGAGGTGCACCCCCGTCCGGAGCGTGCCCTCTCCGACGGGGCGCAGTCGCTCCTCCCGGAGCAGTTCGACGAGCTGATGGGCCAGATCCGCACGATCGCCCGGGCGATCGACCGGGAGCTGGTGGAGCCCGTCCGGCGGCCGGCCGCCAGCAGGTCCGCCTGACCGCGTCGGGGCGGCTGGGCGAGCGGCTCGCCGAGCGGAGCCTCCGCTCCGCGGGGATGGTCGTGCTCGACCGGAACTGGCGCTCCGGCCGCCTCGAGCTGGACCTGGTCGTCCGCGAGGGGGACGTGATCGCCTTCGTGGAGGTGAAGACCAGGGGCGACGGCCCGCAGCGGCCGCTGGAGGCCCTCGGCCCCGTCAAGCGACGCCGGATCCGCCGCGCGGCCGGCCGGTGGATCGCCGCGCATCCGGGGGTCGGACGGGAGTTCCGCTTCGACGCGGTCTCGGTCCGCCTCGTCCCGGGTGGGCCGCCCGAGGTGCGCCACGTGCGGAACGCCTTCTACGGGGACGAGGTATGACGACCCCGCCCGGCGCCCGGTGGGCCGAACGGTTGCCCGCCGGGCCGGCCGGACGTACCGTTCGGGCTCGCCCCAGGCCCGTGGGACGCGAATCGCGCGAATCCCGTCAGGACCGTGAAGGTAGCAGCGGTAAGCGCGTGAAGGTCGCCACGGTGAGCCTGGGGCGTCCCAATTGAGGCTCCGGGGGCGGCCGGAACGGGGCGCGTGCCCGCTTTCGACCGTCCGATCCGCCCCGTAGCTTCCCTTCCCCATGTCGCGCACCGCCCTCGCCCGCACGCACCGTCCCCGCCGCTTCGAGGAGCTCGTCGGCCAGGAGCACGTCTCCTCCACGCTCCGCGCGGCCGTCGAGGGCGACCGGGTCGGACACGCTTACCTCTTCTGCGGCCCCCGCGGCGTGGGCAAGACGACCGCCGCGCGGGTCCTCGCGATGGCCCTGAACTGCCCCGACCGCGCGGGCGGCGAGCCGTGCGGCACCTGCGACTCCTGCGAGCGGATCTGGTCGGGACGCACCTCCCTCGACGTGGTCGAGATCGACGCGGCCAGCAACCGCGGCGTCGACGACGCGCGCGACCTCCGCGAGCGGGCGATGTACGCGCCCTCCGACGACGAGCGGTTCAAGGTCTACATCGTCGACGAGGCGCACATGCTCACCC
>CAZEUW010000253.1:0-2952 GCA_964515425.1 uncultured Gemmatimonadota bacterium
AGACGAGACCGCCGCAGACGATCCGCTGGACCGACGATCGCGCGGGGCTGGTGATCCTCGATCAGACCGAGCTCCCGGAGCGACGGGTCGAGAAGGAGCTGCGCACGCTCGACGAGGTGGCGGAAGCGATCCGCAGCCTCCGGGTGCGGGGTGCCCCCCTGATCGGGATCACCGCCGCGATGGGGGTGGCCGCGCTGGCCCGGGCGGAGGTCGACGGGGAAGCCGGGCCCACGCTGGAGCAGCTCCGGGACCGGGTCGACGGCTGGTGCGATCGGCTCGCCGAGACCCGTCCCACGGCGGTGAACCTCGTCTGGGCCCTCCGCCGTATGCGAGCGGCGGCGGACGACGTGGAGGGCGGCACGGCCGCTCTCGCGGAGCGGCTGACCGGGGAGGCGGACCGCATCCGCGAGGAGGATCGGGCGATGTGCCGGCGGATCGGCGAGCACGCGGTCGAGCTGCTCCGTGACGGAGACTCGGCCATCACGCACTGCAACGCCGGAGCGCTGGCCACGGGAGGCATCGGCACCGCACTCGCCCCCCTGTACGTGGCGCACGAGCGCGGCTGGCAGCTGCGCGTCTTCGCCGACGAGACCCGCCCCCTCCTCCAGGGGAGTCGGCTCACCGCCTGGGAGCTGTCGCAGGCGGGCATCGACGTCACGGTGCTGGCGGACGGGATGGCGGGGGCGCTGATGGAGCGGGACCGGCCCGACGTGGTGCTGGTCGGAGCCGATCGGATCGCGGCCAACGGCGACGTCGCGAACAAGATCGGGACCTACGGCCTGGCCGTCCTCGCCCGCCACCACGAGGTGCCCTTCTACGTGCTGGCCCCCACCTCGACGGTCGACCTCGAGCTGGCGGCCGGCGAGGAGATCCCGATCGAGCACCGCAGCCCGGAGGAGATCCGGCGCGGATTCGGCGCCCTCACCGCTCCGGAGGACGTCGCCGCCTGGAGCCCCGCCTTCGACGTCACGCCGGCCGCGATGGTCGACGCGATCGTCACCGAGCAGGGCGTCTGTCGAGCGCCGTACGAGGAATCCCTGCGTCGCGCCGTGCGGGCGGCCGAGCCCGACCGGGCCGTCTGACGTGGAGCCGGACGCGGCCGGCCCTGCGGAGGACGAGCCCGCGTCGGCCGACCGACCCACCGTCTTCCCGGGCTCCGAGGCCGAGGCGCGGGAGGCCGTCTGCGGGGTGGCGCGCCGACTCTACGAGGCGGCCCTCCTCGGCGGGCCGGCGGGGAACCTGTCGGTGCGGCTGGACGGGAAGCGGCTGCTGGTCACCCCGACGGGAGCGCACAAGGGAGAGCTCGAGCCCTCGGACCCGGTGATCGTGTCGGCCGACGAGCCCGATCCGGGAGCCGACGCCCGCGCCAGCTCCGAGCTGCCCTTCCACCGGGCGGCGTACCGGGCCCGCCCTGACGTGGCCGCCGTGGTCCACACCCACGCCCCGGCCCTGACCGCCGCGGGCCTGCGGGAGATCGACGTCACCGGGCCCTTTCCCGAGATCGAGGAGGCCCTGGGCGCGGTGGCCCGGGTCCCGTTCCGGCCGAGCGGAAGCGAGGCCCTCGGCGACGCCGTCGCCGAGGCGGCGGCCGCGGCCGAGGTGCTCGTCCTCGTCCGGCACGGCGTCGTGGCGCTCGGCGCCACCCCGGAGGCGGCCCGGGACCGAACCGAGCTGGCCGAGCTCACCGCCTGGGCGGCGATCCTCGCGGCGGACGCCGGCGTGGCGCTGGACCTGCGCCGTGTCGGCAAGCTGCACGCGCGGCTGGGGCGACCTCCCGGCTAGAGCGCCCCGCCGAGGAAGACGGCGTTCAGGAAGAGGCGGTTCGTCCCGTACCAGAAGGCGCGGAAGTTCGGGTCGTCCATGATCAGGACCACTTCGCCGCCGCCCCGCTCCGCGGCCACGACGGCGGCCGCGCCCGCCGCCTGCGCCCGGCGCGCCTCCGAGAGATATCCGCTCAGCACGGGGGCTTCGGAGTCGTAGACGGCGACGTCGCGGCCGGCGCGGCCCGAGGGCGCGTAGAACCGCTCGTGGGTGCGGAAGACGGGCAGCCGCTCGGGCAGCCCGTAGGCGATCGGGTGGGTCGTGTCGAGCCGGGCCGCCAGGATCGATCCGCCCACGTTCTGGGCGCCGCGCGCCCGGTCCAGGTCGGCGTACGCTTTGCCGGCGAAGAGCGAGTCGAGGTCCAGCGCCCGCCGCTCCAGCTCCACGAGCCCGCGCTCGACCGCCCAGTCTACGCCGTCGGCGAGGACGACGAGGCGTCCTCCCTCCTCCACCCAGCCGGTCACGGCCGCGGAGTCGAGCGCCCCGTACTCGCCCCCGGCCATCACGACGACGTCGTAGCGCGACAGGTCGTCGGGCTCCCCCACCCGGGAGAGGTCCAGGAGGCTCACGCCGACGCCGAACCGCTCGCCGAGCAGGTGCCAGGCCTGGCCGGCGTCGTAGGCCTCGGCGCCGTCGTCGTCGCCCCGGCCCGGAGCGCCGCCCGTGAGGATCGCGATCGAAGGCGGAGGCAACACCTCGCCGCCCGGACTGCCCAGGTCCGGCCCCTCGGGCGTGAGGCCGGAATCGACGGCGTAGATCCGGACGTGGTCCCGCTCGGCCGCCTCGCGCGCCGCGGCGTGCACCTCGCTCGCCGCGAGCCCCTCGCCCTCCACCGGCACCACGACGGAGCCGCGCGGCAGCCGGACGCTCGCTCCGCCGGACCGCACGGTGAGCGGCTCGGACATCAGCCGGGGGAGCGCCCCGATCGACTGGAACCGGTGCAGCGCCCGGGCCGCGTAGTAGCGGTCCCAGGGCATCACGTAGGCGTAGCCCGCCTCCCCCCCGGTCACGCTCCCCCCGTCGAGCTCGACCGCGCCGATCCGGTCTCCGAGCAGGCCCGCCGGGTCGGCGCCCGTCGCGGCGTGGTCCACGTCGAAGGCCAGCGGCAGGGTCCAGGTGGAGACGTCGTAG
>CAZEUW010000254.1:0-2921 GCA_964515425.1 uncultured Gemmatimonadota bacterium
AGCGCCGCCGCCAGACGCCGCGTGCCGTCGTCGCCCGGGCCGCCGCTACCGGCAGGGGGAGGGAGCGAGGGGGCTCGCACCGAGGCGACGCGCTCCATCCCTCACCGCCGTCCCTTCCGATCGCGCCCGCGGGCCTCCCCGGGGCGGGACGCGGGCCGGGGACAGAGCACCGGCACCTCCGTGCCGCGTCCCCCGTCCACCCGGACCCACACGGGCCGCGCGGGAGGGAGGAAGGGGCCGAAGAGGCACCCTCCGACCGGTTCCAGACGCCCGGGACGGAACCGGAGCCGGAGGGAGGCGACCGGCATTCCGCCGGCCACCACCAGCACGGCCCGGGCCTCCTCCGCCAGCCGCTGGAGCCGGACGGCGGCGGCGCGGGAGAGGGGGTCCGCCGGGCGCGAGCCGCCCTCCTCCTCGCCCAGCAGGAGGGCCACCGCGCCGAAGGCGCCGCTCCGCAGCAGGAGGTCGGCGCACCAGGCGGCCTCGCGCTCCGTGGGGGGACGCACGACCCAGAAGAGCCCCGCCCCTTCCTCCAGCCCGTGCCAGTCGGGCGCGTGGAGGGTGCGGGCGGCGTCGATCAGCGCCACCGGCTCGCCGCGGAGGCGGAATCGCTCCAGGGTCCGGCGGAGCAGCGCGGTCTTGCCGCAGGATCGGGGACCCAACCACTCCGTGCCCCGTCCGCGCGGCAATCCGCCCCGGGGGAGGAGCGCGTCCAGCGCCTCCAGCCCGGTGGGCTCGACGCGGCCGGAGGGCTCCGACCGTGGAGTCGGGTCGACCGCCTCCAACCTCCGCTCGAGCTCCCGTATCGTCGCCGCGTCCGCCATCGCTCCGCTCGTGGGCCGCCGGGCCCGGGCACCGTCTCCGTGATACCGAACAAACACCGAAAGTGGGCCGAAGAGGATACGGCGCGGGCGGCGGGGCGGTCAAGGGGGACGGGGTACGGGGTGGTGGGCTCCGCGGCCCTCTTCAGATCGATCTGAAGAGGGTCGCGAGGGGTGAGTGAGGGTGGCGGCCGGGACCCGCGTCAGCGCGAGGCGCGCACCTCGAGCAGGTCGAGCACGGGGGCACCCATCAGCGCGGAGCGGCCCGTCCGGACCCGGCCCAGGACGGCCACCTGCTGGAGCGGGCGGAGCTCCTCCACCCGGGAGAGCAGCTCGGGCGGCACGGCCAGGTAGACGAAGCCGGTGCCCTCCCCCGACACGGGGCGGGCCAGCATGAACGGCTCCCCCTCGTAGAAGTCGGTGCGGGCCGCCTCCGCCCTCTCCAGCGAGATGAACTGGACCGTCCAGCGCACGCGCCGGCCCCGATAGCGATCGGGGTGGGTCCGGAGCTGCTCGGGGCTCAGCGCGCGGGCGGCCGAGGCCGAGTCGGGCGGGACGAGGTCCGAGCCCCGCACCCAGCCCTCGAGACGCACCCGGATCCAGTCGCCCTGTCGGCCGAGCACGGTCAGGTCGGTGCCCTGCCAGGCCACGGCCAGCGTGTCCCCCTCGGGCGAGGCGTGGACGCGGGCCGCGCCGCCCTCGACCACCCGGTGGTCCTCCGCCACGTCCCCGGCCGCGGCCTCGCCCTCGTCGTCCCCGCCGTCGGCGCCGGCGTCGCCCTCGCCGCTCGCGTCGCCCTCGCTCACCGTCGTGAGAGAGGGCGCCCACATCCAGGCGGTGCGCCGCACCCGGGTCCAGTCGCCCCGATCCTCGACGCCCGTGAGCAGGAACCCCTCGAGCAGGCGGGCCAGCACGGTGGCGTCGGCGCCCGGCTCGGCGCGGAGGTTCTCGCCGCCGTCGGCGCTGACCACGAGGTCGTGGCCCCCGCGGTCGGTCGCGGCGACCGACGGCGTCCAGATCCATCCCTCCAGGACCACCTGCCGCCAGCGGCCGTCCCGGCCGACCATCCGGAGGCGCGTCCCGCCGTTCACCGTCGCCAGCCGCTTGCCCATCGGCTCCTGGCGGAGGTTCTCCTCCCCGACCGACACCTCCACCGTCTGCGCCTCGAGGGTGTCGGCGGAGGGGCCGGCGGGGACGGCGATCGCGGCGACGAGGAGCGGGGCGAGCGCGGCGGCGCGACGGGCCCCGGACGCGAGGTCCGACGGCGCGGGGCGGAGGTGGGCTGGGGCCATGGGTTCGTCTGGTGGAAAGGGCGAGGCACCGGGCCTACATTCCGTGCGCCCGGAACCCCGCCCGGCTCCGCGCGGAGCGGACGGGACGGGTCGAGTATAGAGAGCCCGCCGAAAGCCTGTCAATCGGGCCTCGCTTCGCCACTTCGAAGACCCTCGGGAGGAGCAGCGTGAAGGGACGCAGGTCGGGGAGCGGACTGCTCGTGGCCGTCGCGGCGGCGCTGATGGCGTCGGGCGCGGCGGGGCCGCTCGCCGCGCAGCAGGACAGCGCCGAGATCGACACACCCTACCGCTGGGTCGAGCGCTCCTTCCGGATGGGGCTCGTCGGAGGCTACGTCGCCGCCGACCGGGGGATCTCCGAGCTGGGGCCGGGCTCGACGATCGCGGCGGGCGCCCGCGTCCGGGCCCGGATCAGCAGCCCCATCTCCCTGGAGGGGAGTCTCCTGTACGGGGCCTCCGACCGCTTCGTCGTCGACCCGCGCCTGGAGACGGGACCGGCGCCGGTCGACAGCGTGTCGTCCAGCTGGATGCTGGCGCAGGCGGCCATGCAGTTCGCGGTGACCGGCGCCCGCACCTGGCACGGGATCCAGCCCTACGCCGTGGTGGGCGCCGGCCTCCTCATCGGCGTCGACGAGGGGAGGAGCCCGGTGTTCGACGATTCGGAGCTCTCCGCCCTGCGCTTCGACATCGGCACCGCGCCCGTGGTGCAGGCCGGCCTCGGGTTCGAGGTCAAGCCGTCCGACCGGTGGGGCATCGGCTTCGAGGCGCGCGACCACCTGTGGCGGCTGTCGACGCCGGAGGGCTTCTTCGC
>CAZEUW010000255.1:0-2909 GCA_964515425.1 uncultured Gemmatimonadota bacterium
GCCGTCACTCGTACCGGAGCGCGGTCATCGGATCCACCCGGGTGGCGCGGAGCGCGGGCACCCAGGACGCGGCGAGTCCGGTGGCGGCCAGCACCGCCACCACGGCCGCGAAGATCGCCGGGTCCCACGGTTCGACCTCGAACAGCAGCAGGTCCAGCAGGCGGCTGAGCCCGGCCGCGAGCAGGAGGCCGAAGGCGACCCCGATCGCGATCCGGAGCATGCCCTGGTGCAGCACGAGCCGACGGACGTCCGCGGGCTGCGCGCCCAGCGCCATCCGGATCCCCATCTCCTGGGTCCGGCGGCTCACCGAGGCGGCCATCACCCCGTACAGGCCCACCGACGCGAGGAAGAGCGCCGCGGCGCCGAAGACCATGAACAGGGTCCCGAACACGCCGTAGAACCAGTTCTCCCGGGCGATGGACTCCTCGAGGGACCGCACCCAGTAGAGGGGGATGTCGCGGTCCACCGACGCCACGACCTCGGGCAGCCGGGCCGCGAGGTCGCCGGCCCCGCCCGGCGTGCGAAGGATCAGGCTCGTGAATCGCTGGTCGCTCTGGGCGAGGGGGACGTAGAAGCCCTCCGGCTCCTCGTTCTCGACGCCGCTCAGGTGCATGTCGGGCGCCACCCCCACGACCGTGAGCCACTCGTCCGCGTCCTCGCCGGTACCCATCCGGATCCTGCGGCCGAGGGGGCTCCCTTCGGGGAAGTAGCGCGCCGCGAAGCTCTCGTTGACGACCACCACCGGCAGGCTGCCGGGACGGTCGGCGGCGTCGACGGCGCGCCCCTCGAGCAGCTCCACTCGGAAGGCCTCGAAGTAACCCGGCGTGGCGCGCACGAAGCGGGCGGTGGGGTGGTCCTGGTCCCGCTCGTAGGTCTCGCCCTCGACGGCGAAGCGGGTGCCGTTCGACCACAGCCCGGGGAGGCTCGACGCGAGCGCCGCCGCCTCGACGCCGGGCAGCTCACGCAGCCGCGGCAGCAGCTCGTCGTAGAAGGACAGCCGGCTCGCCTCGTCGGGATAGGTGGCCTCGAACAGGCCCATCCGGGCCGTGAGGACGTCCACGTGGTCGAAAGCGTAGTCCACGTTGCGGAGGTTGACGATGCTTCGGACCATGAGCCCGGACGCCACGAGCAGCCCGACCGACAGCGCCACCTCCGCGATCACGAGCCCGCGGCTGAGGCGGCCGACGCGGAAGCCCGACGAGCCGCGGGACTCGTCCTTCAGGATCTCGTTCATGTTGGCCCCGGTCGCCTGCAGGGCCGGTACGATGCCGGCGAGCAGGGCGGCCGCCACGGCGAGCGCGGCCGTGAAGAGCAGCACTTCGGGGTCGAGGCCGATGTCGATCCAGAAGGGTGGGTCCGTAGGCGCGATCGCCCGGTTGAAGAGGGTGATCCCCAGCCACGCGATCCCGGTCCCGACCAGCGCCCCACCCGCCGCCAGCACCATCGACTCCGACAGGATCTGGCCCACGATCCGGGCTCGCGAGGCGCCGAGGGCGGAGCGCACCGCCATCTCCCGCGCTCGATCGGAGGTGCGCGCCAGAAGGAGGTTGGCCACGTTCGCGCAGGCGATCAGCAGCACCAGCAAGACCGCGCCCAGCATCGTCCAAAGCAGCCTCTGCGGCTCGTCCCCGATGAACTCCTCGGTGTAGGGCTTGAGCAGCGAGCCGACGCCCTCGTTGGTCTCGGGGTAGGCTTCGGCGAGCCGCGAGGCGATCGACGCGACGTCGGTGGAGGCGCGGTCGAGGCCGACCCCCTCCCGCAGCTTCCCGAAGACCTCGAGCGTGGTGCCCTCGCCCCGCTCGACGGTGGCCGGGTCCATCTGGAGGGGGACCCAGAGGTCGGAGTTGACGGGGAAGCGGAATCCCTCCGGCATGACCCCGACGACGGTGGCCGGCTCGGAGTTCACCCGGATCGCGCTCCCCACGACCGACGGGTCGCCGCCGTAGCGATCCTGCCAGACGTGCCAGCCGAGGAGCACCGAAGGCGAGGCGCCCGGATCGGCGTCCTCCGCGATCAGCGAGCGCCCCGCCACGGGCTCCACGCCGAGGATCTCGAAGGCGGCCGGCGTGATGAACGCCCCCTCGAAGCGCTCCGCCCGCTCGGTGCCGCTGACGTTGATCGTGCCCTCGTAGAAGGCGGCGAGGTCGGTGAAGGAGCTCTGCCGCTCCCGCCAGTCCAGGTAGTCGTGGAGGGTGACCTCCATGCTCTCGATGCCCTCCGAGAGGTTCGTCCGTTCCAGGTGGACGATCCGGTCGGAGGCCTCGAAGGGCAGCCCCTCGAGCAGGGCGCCGTTCACGATGCTGAACATCACCGTCGTGAGGCCGATGCCCAGCGCCAGCGCCCCGACCGAGAGGGCGGCCATCCCGGGGCTCTTGCGGAGCATCCGGGCCGAGTACGAGAGCTCGCGCCCGGCGGCGGCGAGCCAGGCCCGCGGCCCGTTCACGCCGGCACCTCGTAGCCGCTCTCGCGCATCTCGTCGCGGACGCGCTCCGACGCCACGTCGGCCTGCTCGACCACGCGGCCGTCGAAGAGGTGGAGGGTCCGCTCGGCGTATTCCGCGTAGCGGGGATCGTGGGTGACCATGCAGATCGTCGCGCCCTCGGCGTGCAGCTCGGCCAGCAGGTCCATCACCTGGCCTCCGTTCTTCGAGTCCAGGTTCCCGGTCGGCTCGTCCGCCAGCACCAGGAGCGGATCTCCCGCCACGGCCCGCGCGACGGCCACCCGCTGCTGCTGGCCGCCGGAGAGCTGGGAGGGGTAGTGCTTCGCGCGGTGGCTCATCCCCACCCGCTCGAGGGCCTCGTCGGCGCGCCGGCGCCGCTCGGCGGCCGGCATGTCCCGGTAGCCGAGCGGCAGCTCGACGTTGTCACGGACGTTCAGGTCGCCGAGCAGGTTGAACGCCTGGACGACGA
>CAZEUW010000256.1:0-2909 GCA_964515425.1 uncultured Gemmatimonadota bacterium
CGCGCCGGAGCCGGGCGATCCGACCGCAACGCGGTCCCCGGCGCGGGTGTTGAGGCACGGGGCGGGACCGGCGCGGGCGCGCCCACCGTCGTCCCGACGGGCGTGCCCCGCCCGATCGAATCCGTGACGAAGACGAGATGAGTCGAGGAAAGAAGATCCTGATCGGCGCCGGCGTGGCGCTGCTGATCGGCGTGATGGCCCTGCAGGCCGTCACCGGCGGCGGCGACGCCGTCTCCGTGCGCGCGGAGGTCGTGCGAGAGCGGGACCTCGTCTCGCGCGTGACGGCCACGGGCCACATCGAGCCGAAGCGCTCGGTGGACATCAGCGCCGACCTGTCGGGCCGCATCGTCGAGCTGCCGGTCGAGGAGGGGCAGGACGTCGCCGCCGACGACCTCCTCCTCGTCATCGATCCCACCCAGTACGAGGCCTCGCTCCGGGCCGCGCGGGCCCGGCTGTCGGAGGCCAGCGCCCGCGCCTCCCGCACCCGGTCCGACTACCTGCAGGCCGGACGCGAGTGGGACCGCATCCGGCAGCTCCAGGAGCGGACGCCGGACCTGGTCACCGCGCAGGAGGCCGAGCAGGCCCGGACCCGGGCCGAGGTCGCCGAGGCCGAGTGGCAGGCGGCCCGCCACGCCGTCGACCAGGCGGAGGCCGCCGTCGAGGAGGCCGAGGACCGGCTCGAGAAGACGGTCATCCGCTCACCCATGGACGGCCGTGTCACCCGGCTCAACGTCGACCGGGGCGAGACCGCGGTCGTCGGCACGATGAACAACCCGGGGAGCCTCCTGCTCACGGTCTCGGACCTCTCGGTGATGGAGGCCGTGATCGAGGTGGACGAGACCGAGATCCCCCGCGTCGCCATCGGTGACTCCGCCTCGGTGGAGATCGACGCCTTCCCGGACACCGCCTTCGCCGGCACCGTGACCAAGATCGGCAACAGCTCGGTGCGTCCTCGCAGCGCGACCAGCGCGAGCCAGGACCAGGCCGTCGACTTCGAGGTGCGCATCACCCTCGACGATCCCCCGGGCGGAATCCGGCCCGACCTCTCCGCCACGGCCGACGTGATCACGGCCACCCGGCAGCAGGTCCTCGCCATCCCGATCGTCGCGCTCACCCTCCAGGACACCGCGGACCTGCTCGAGGGCTGGCGGGATCGGGTTCCCGAGGGGGTCCGGCCGGCCGAGGAGCTCGAGGGCGTCTTCCGGGCGACCGGCGGCGAGGCACGCTTCCAGCCGGTCCGGGTCGGCGTCACGGGGGACAACTACTTCGAGGTCAGCGCCGGACTCGCGGCCGGGGACACGGTCGTGTCGGGCACCTACCAGGCCGTCCGTGACCTCGCCGACGGCGACGCGATCGAGATCACGAGCGTGGAGGAGGACGGCCGGGAGCGGTCGGACGGCTCCGGATCGGGCGCGGCGGACGAAGGAGAGGACGGCGATGACGGCTGAGGCGACGCGGGCGCCGGGGGAGGCGATCATCGTCACCCGGGGATTGTCCAAGGAATACGAGATGGGCGCGGAGACGGTGCACGCCCTCCGGGACGTCGACATGTCCATCGAGCGCAACGAGTACATCGCGGTGATGGGCCCGTCGGGCTCCGGCAAGTCGACCCTGATGAACCTGATCGGATGCCTCGACACGCCCACGTCCGGCGAGTACGAGCTGAACGGCCAGCCCGTCCAGGACCTCGAGGACGACGAGCTCGCCCGGATCCGGAACCGCGAGATCGGCTTCGTCTTCCAGACCTTCAACCTCCTCCCCCGGGCGACGGCGCTCCACAACGTCGAGCTGCCGCTCGTCTACGCGGGGATCGGGGCCGACGAGCGGGAGGAGCGCGCCGCGGAGGTGCTCTCCATGGTCGACCTGGCCGACCGGATGGATCACCAGCCCAACGAGCTCTCGGGCGGCCAGCGCCAGCGCGTGGCGATCGCCCGGGCCCTGGTGAACCGGCCCTCGATCCTGCTGGCCGACGAGCCGACGGGAAATTTGGACTCGGAGACCTCGTCGGAGATCATGGGGGTGTTCGACGACCTCCACGCCGAGGGCCAGACCATCATCATGGTCACCCACGAGTACGACATCGCCGGCTACGCCCAGCGGGTGGTCACCCTCCGCGACGGCCGGATCGAGTCGCACGACGCCGAGATCACGATCCCGGCGACGCTGAGGGGCTGAGGACGGCGCCGTGGGCGTCCTCGAGGGGCTGCGGCTGGCCCTGAGCCAGATCTGGTCGCACAAGCTGAAGTCCTTCTTCAGCCTGCTCGGGATCGTCGTCGGGATCACCTTCCTGATCGCCGTCATCACGATCGTCGAGGGGATGAACCGCTACGTCCGGGAGGACGTCGGCGGCTCGATCTTCGGCGTCAACACCTTCACGGTGGTCCAGCGAACCCGGGTCGAGACCGGCTCGCGCTCCCCCGAGGAGCGTCGGCGGGAGGCCCGCAATCCGCCCCTGGACCTGCACGACGTGGAGATCGTGGAGGGGGCGATCCCGGGCGACGCTCGCCTCGCCTTCTCGCACGACGCCCTCCTGGCCCAGGTCCGACGCGGCCAGCGGTCGCGCCGCAACGTGCGGATCGTGGGCGGCTCGGAGGGCTACATGGAGCTCCAGGGGTGGGAGGTCTCCGCCGGGCGCGGCCTCACGCCCCTCGACCACCGCAGGTCGCTGCCGGTCGCCGTGATCGGGACGGAGATCGCCGAGCGGCTCTTCCCCGACGGATCCCCGCTGGGCGAGACGGTGCGTGCCGGCGCTCACCGATACGAGGTCGTCGGCGTGCTGGAGCGCCAGGGCGGGCTGTTCGGCAACATCCGGGACGCCTCGCTCCTCGTTCCCTTCAGCACCTACCGGCGCACCCAGGCCTCCGAACCCGACCGGGTGGACGCGCTCCACGTCAAGACGTCCACCACCG
>CAZEUW010000257.1:0-2888 GCA_964515425.1 uncultured Gemmatimonadota bacterium
CCCCGCTCTTCTTCGACGAGGAGCGGATCCAGGTCCAGGGGATCGTGGTCGGCGTGATTCGGAAGTTCTGACGATGGCTCCGAAGCGCGCCCACGCGCAGGCCGACGAGCCGGAGCCGCGCGCGGCTCCTGAGAGCGTCTCCCCCCCTGCCCACGGCACGGCGAGCGAGCCGAGAGGCCGGACGTTCCTGGGCCTCGAGGCCCTGTCCGGCCCGCCTTCGGCGACCGCCGGTCGGAAGGGCGGACGCCGCCCGTTCGTGGCCGGCCGCAGCTCCTCCGAGGGCACCTTCCTGTGGCTCCTGCGCCCCGGGCCGGCGCCGGTGCCAGGCCCCTGGAGCCTCAGCCTCCTGGTCCGGAACCGCTGACGCGGCGGCTCGCGTCGCGCAGCGCCTCCAGCGCACCGAGCGCGGTGCCGTCGGCCAGGGACGCGCGGGCCCGCTCGAGGCCCTCCACCAGGTCGTCGGCCCGTCCGCCCACGTAGATCGCGGCCGCCGCGTTGATGAGGACGGCAGCCTCGGCCGCCTCACTCCCCTTCCCCTCCAGGATCCGCACAGCCGTGGCGGCGTTCGCCTCCGGGTCACCGCCCGCCAGGTCGGACGCCGCCAGGTCGTCCCACCCGAGCTCGGCGGGTGTGACCTCGAAGGGCTCCAGCTCGCCGTCGTCCAGCCGCATCCCGCGGGTGGTACCCAGGGGGCTCAGCTCGTCCAGGCCGGGCTCGCCGTGGACCACCAGGGCGCGTTCATGGCCCAGCGCCCGAAGCGCCCCGGCCACCAGGGGCACCAGGTCCGGCTCCGCCACCCCCACCACCTGCCGGCGGACGCGGGCCGGGCTGGTGAGCGGGCCGAGCACGTTCATGATCGTGCTCACGCCCAGCTCCCGTCGCACGGAGGCCACGTGCCGCATGGCGGGATGGTAGCGGGGGGCATACATGAAGGCGATGCCGGCGGCGTCGAACACCTCCGACAGCGCGTCCGGCCCCAGCTCGATCTCCACCCCCAGGGTCTCCAGGACGTCGGCGCTGCCGCACAGGGACGTGAACGAGCGGTTGCCGTGCTTCGCCACCGGCACCCCCGCGCCCGCCGTCACGAAGGCCGCCACCGTCGAGATGTTGAAGGTCGTGAGCGAGCCGCCCCCGGTCCCGCACGTGTCCACGATCCCGTCGCCCTCGAGCGGGGCCTCCACCATCACGCGCCGGAGGGCCCGCACGCCGCCGGCCACCTCCTCCGGGGTCTCGCCGCGGGCCCGGAGCGCGGCCAGGAAAGCGGCGATCTCCACCTCCGACGCCTCGCCCCGCATGATGGTGTGGAACGCCGACTCGGCTTCCTCCGCCCCGAGGCCGGCCCCCTCCGTCAACTTCTCGATCCAGTTCCGCAAGCTCTTCCTCCTCCAATGGTCCTCTCGCGTCGCCCCGCCGGCCGCTTGACGCCCCTCTTCGGGCGCGGCTAGCTTGACGCCGTGCAGGATGCCGTCCCCGGGCGCTTCCGCGCCACCGTCCACTACGACGGCCGTGACTTCCACGGCTGGCAGATACAGCCGAGCCAGCGGACCGTTCAGGGCGACCTGGAGGCGGCCGTGACCCGCCTGAGCCAGCAGGAGCTGCGGGTCGAGTCCGCCGGGCGCACGGACCGGGGCGTCCACGCTGTGGGCCAGGAGATCGCCTTCCCGCGCCCCGACGGTTGGGACGCCGCCGAGATGCGCCGGGCGCTGAACGCCGTCCTGGCGCCCGACGTCTGGATCGAACGCCTGACGGCGGCCGACGCCGACTTCCACCCCCGATTCGACGCCCGGGCCCGGCGCTACGCGTACTTTCTCGGCGCCCGGGCCCGCGACGCCTCGCCGCTGCGCCGGGGCCGGGTCTGGACCCTGGCGGAAGCGGTCGACGAGGAGGCGCTGCGCCGATCCGCCGCCACGCTCCCGGGCGAGCGCGACTTCGGGGCCTTCGCGAAGGCGGGTCAGCCGGAACGCGGCACGGTGTGCCGGGTCGAAGAAGCCGGATGGTCGACCACGGTCCTGGGAGACCTCATGTTCACGATCGTGGCCAATCGCTTCCTCCATCACATGGTGCGCTACCTGGTGACCACGATGGTCGAGATCGCCCGCGGCAAGCGGGAGCCCGGCGAGATCGCGGCCCTCCTGCGCGGCGACGAGGAGCCGAACCCGCCGGGACCCGCGCCGCCGGAGGGGCTCTACCTGACGGGGGTGCGCTACCCCGACGGCTGGAACCGCGGGCCCGGCGTCCCCGGGCTGTTCCCGGGCTACGGCGAGGCCGCGGAGCGCGACGACGCCCGCGGCCCGGCGGATTCCGACGAGCCGGGGGACGACACGTGAGAGGGAGGGTTCCCGCGCGGGTCCTCGTCGGCGCGTCGCTCGTCTTCGCGCTCGGCCTGGGCGCGGGCCTGGCCCTCGCCCGGACCGACGACGAGCCCCCGGACGAAGCGGACCGGACCGTTCGGACGACCGCCGGGGAGAGTGGGCCCGGGGCGTCGTTCGCCGACGGAGCCGGCCCCGGCACGCGGTCCGGGTCCCGCGCGCCGAGCGGATCCTCCACCCTCCCCGACGGCGGCGCGGAGAGCGGCACGGAGGCACGACCCGCCGAAGGAGCCAGGGGCGGATTCGCCGCCCAGGAGGGCGCGCGCAACACGCCCCTCGTGAGCGCCGCTCGACGGGTCACGCCCTCGGTCGTCAGCGTCACGGTCCGCCGCCCTTCCACCCGGTCCCGGAGCCTGCTCGACCAGTTCTTCGGCTCCGGCGAGGAACGCTACGTTCCGGGCCTCGGATCGGGGTTCGCCATCGACGACGAGGGGCACATCCTCACGAACGCCCACGTGGTGGAGGACGCCGCGGAGATCTGGGTCGTGGAGGCGAGCGGACGGATCTACCGCGCCGAGG
>CAZEUW010000258.1:0-2872 GCA_964515425.1 uncultured Gemmatimonadota bacterium
ACATGCGGCTCGGCCGGCTGACCGGGCTGGAGATCGAGAAGCTGGAGGAGGAGCTCACGGAGGTCCGCGCGGAGCGCCGGCGGCTGGAGGAGATCCTCGCCTCCCGGGAGCTGCGCATGCAGATCGTCAGCGACGAGCTGCAGGAGGTCGCCGACGCCTACGGCGACGACCGACGCACCGAGATCGTCGACGTGCCCGTCGACTTCTCCGAGGAGGACCTGATCGCCGAGGAGACGATGGTGATCACGGTCAGCCGCGAGGGCTACGTGAAGCGCCTGCCGGCCGACGTCTACCGGCGGCAGCGGCGGGGCGGCCGCGGCGTCGCCGGCATGGGGACCAAGGACGAGGACTGGGTGGAGCACCTGTTCCTCGCGTCGACGCACGACTACCTGATGTGCTTCACCTCCGGCGGTCACGCCTACTGGCTCAAGGTCTACGAGATC
The DNA here is from genome assembly GCA_964515425.1 of uncultured Gemmatimonadota bacterium. Classification (GTDB taxonomy): domain Bacteria; phylum Gemmatimonadota; class Gemmatimonadetes; order Palauibacterales; family Palauibacteraceae; genus CAYVFM01. Next base: position 444 of record CAZEUW010000258.1, read on the forward strand.
CCGAAGGTCGGCCGGCAGGCCCGCGGACGTCCGATCGTGAACCTGCTGGACATCGACAAGGACGAGGTCATCTCGTCGATGATGCCGGTGCGCGAGTTCAGCGAGGACCGTTATCTCCTCTTCGCCACGCGCGAGGGCAAGGTGAAGAAGACGAGCCTCGCCAAGTACTCCTACGTGCGGGCGCCCGGCGTGAACGCGATCAACATCCGCGAGGGCGACCGTCTCATCGACGTGCAGATGACGGACGGGGACAGCGAGGTGATCCTCGCCACCCGGGGCGGGATGGCGATCCGGTTCCGCGAGGGGGACGTCCGGGAGACGGGGCGCGCCACGGAGGGCGTGAAGGGCATCGACCTGGAGGAGGACGACGAGGTGATCGGCATGGTCGTCGTCCGTCGCGGCGGCACCCTCCTGACCGCGAGCCGGAAGGGCATGGGCAAGCGGACCGACCTCGCCGAGTACCGGAGCCAGCGCCGCGGCGGGAAGGGCATCATCAACCTCCGCCTCACCGAGAAGACGGGCGAGGTCGTCGCCGTCAAGGAGGTCACCGACGACGACGAGCTCATGCTGGTGACCCGGAACGGGATCGTGAACCGCCAGCACGCCCGCGAGATCCGCGCGATCGGACGCAACACGCAGGGCGTCCGGCTCGTGAACCTGGACGAGGGGGACGAGCTGGTCGACGTGGCCCGGGTGGTCGACCGGGTGCAGGACGACGAGGAGGGCGTCTCCGAGGGGCCGGAGGCGGTCCGGGAGCTGGCCGAGCAGGTGGAGGACGAGTCCGAGGGTGAATGACGCGTCCGGAGCGGACGGCACGGCCGGTGGGCTCGTCGAGCTCGCGGACGTGCGCCGCGCGGCCGACACGCTCCGGGGCGTAGCGCGCCGCACCCCCCTCCTGCCGGGCGAGCTCCCCGACGGCGGCACGGTGTGGCTCAAGTGCGAGAACCTCCAGCACGCCTCGGCCTTCAAGGTCCGGGGCGCCTACAACTTCGTGGCCGGCCTGGACGATCGGGAGCGGGCGGCGGGCCTCGTGACCTACTCCTCCGGAAACCACGCCCAGGGCGTCGCCTACGCAGCCCGGGCCTTCGGCGCAGCCGCCACGATCGTGATGCCCGAGGACGCCCCCGCCGTGAAGCTGCGCGGCACGCGGCGGCTCGGGGGCGAGGTGGTGCGCGAGGGCACCACGACCACCGAGCGGCGCGTTCGTGCCGAGCGGATCGCCGAGGAGACGGGGGCGACGGTCGTGCCGCCCTTCGACGATCCGCGGGTGATCGCGGGCCAGGGCACGGTCGCGCTGGAGGGCGTCGAACAGCTGGCCGCCGCCGTCGACGCCGGAGCCGTCGGCACGCCCGGCCTGTGGCTCGTCCCGATCGGGGGCGGCGGCCTCGTGTCGGGTCACGCGGCGGCACTGCGCGAGCTGGCCCGCCACTGCCGCGTGGTCGGGGTCGAGCCGCGGGGCGCCGCCTCCATGCGCAGCTCCCTCGACGCCGGTGAGCCGGTGACGCTCGAACGGGTGGACACGATCGCCGACGGCCTCAAGCCGGTCCGCCCCGGCGATCTCACCTTTCGCCACGTGCGCGAGCTGGTGGACGACGTGGTGCTGGTCGATGACGAGCAGATCGTGGCGGCCGTGAAGTGGTTCGTGGAGCGGCGGCTGGTGGTCGAGCCCAGCGGCGCGGCCACGGTGGCCGCCCTTATGGCCGGGGCCGTCGAACCGCCCGACGACGGGGACGCGGTGGCGACCGTCTCGGGCGGCAACGTGGACCCGGGCCAGCTGGCAGGATGGCTGCAAGAGATGGAGGTCGAGCTCGAGCGCGACATCGAGGCGCACCCCGGAGGATGACGAACACCCGCTCCACCCGCCGACCGCTGATCGCCGTCACCGTGCCCGTGCGCCGCCGGGCGGGGGCCCCGACCGTCGGCGCGCTGGCCGAGACCGGTTACATCAAGGGGGCCGAGATCGCGGGCGGCGTGCCCGCGCTGTTGTCTCCGGCCCACGAGGAGGCGACCTCCTCCGAGCTGCTCGAGCTCGCCAGCGGCGTCATCCTCACCGGCGGCGAGGACGTCGACCCCCGCCGCTACGGGGGACGCGAGTCGGCCGCGGACCGCGTCTCGCCCGAGCGCGACGAGCTGGAGGTCCAGGTCCTCGAGCGGGCCCTGGAGCGCGGCCTGCCGGTCCTCGCCATCTGCCGCGGCATGCAGCTCCTGAACGTGGCGCTCGGCGGCACGCTCTTCGAGGACCTGGCGGAGCAGGAGGTCACCGAGATCGACCACGACCGGACCGGCAACGCGATCTCGCGCCACATCCACGAGGTGCGGCTGGACGGGATCGAGCTGCTCGCCGGGGTCTTCCGCTCGGAGACCTTCCGCACCAACTCCACCCACCACCAGGCGCTGCGCGAGCTGGGCGACGGGCTCACCGCGGTCGG
>CAZEUW010000259.1:0-2863 GCA_964515425.1 uncultured Gemmatimonadota bacterium
ACGCCGACCGGGTGACCGGCTCGATGCGCCGGGCCATCGAGGAGACCGAGCGGCGGCGCGAGATCCAGGCGGCCTACAACGAGGAGCACGACATCGAGCCCGAGTCGATCGTGAAGTCGGTCGAGCAGATCCGCTTCTCGACCTCGGTCGCCGACGCCCGCGAGGCGCCGGTGCAGGCGGTCCGGGAGGTCGACGGCGAGTACGCCGACCTCGAGCCCGAGGAGCTGGCCGAGCGTCTCGAGGAGGAGATGAGGCGGGCGGCCGAAGATATGGACTTCGAGCGCGCGGCCCGGCTCCGCGACGAGCTGTTCGACGTCCGCTCCGAGCTGGACGGCGACGGAGGCTCGGGGCGGAAAGCGCGCTCCCGCGTGGGCGCCCTGCGGGGCGGAGAGGGGAAGGGCGGTGACTGAGCCGGCCGACCGGGCGGGGCGCCGCCGCGCCGTCCTCGACGAGGAGGAGCTCGTCCGGTGGGGCCGCGAGCTGGGCCGGATCGCCACCGAGCCCGGAGAGGGGCCGGGCGTCTACGTGGGGCTGATCGGACCGCTGGGCGCCGGCAAGACCACGCTCGCGCGGGCGGCCTGTCGGGGTGCGGGCGTGGAGGGGAAGGTGCGGAGCCCGACCTTCACGCTGCACAACCACCATCGTCCGCGCGGGCGGCGTCCGATCCACCACGTGGACCTCTATCGGCTGGATGGTCCCGAGGCGCTGGACGATCTGGGCTGGGAGGAGCTGCTGGACGCGGAGGGGGCCGTCTTCGTGGAGTGGAGCGAGCGCGCAGGGGGCCGCCTGCCCCCGGATCGCTGGGAGGTGGAGCTGGCCATCGCCGCCGAGGACCCGGACCGCCGGATCGTCGTGGTCCGCCGTTGGGGCTCCGTTCCGGAGCTCCCGCCCCCCGGGCCGGTCGCGGCGGGGGCCTCCCGCCGGCCGGCGGGCGACGGGTGAGCGGGCCGACCCCGGGCGAGGACGGCGCCGGTCCGGTGCGCCTCGCCCTGGAGACCAGCACCCGGCTGGGCGGTGCGGCCGTCGGTAGGGGCGGCGCGCTGCTGGCCGAGAGCCTCCTCTCGGTGCGGGCGACCCACTCCGAGACCGTGCTGCCGGAGGTGGAGCGGCTGCTCGCGCGGTGCGAGCTGGCGCCACGGTCGCTGGACGAGGTGGTCGTGGGGTCCGGTCCGGGTTCCTTCACCGGCGTGCGCATCGCCGCGGCGCTCGCGAAAGGGCTCTGCGCGGCGACGAGCGCCAGGCTGCGGGCCTTCTCGAGCCTCGCCGCCACGGCCGCGGGCTCGGGCGCGGCGGGACGGGTGTGCGTCCTCGCGACCGCTCGCGGGGCGGAGCTCTACGCCGCCGCGTGGCAGGGGCCGCCCGGTCCGGAGGCCGACCTGGGCCCCGCGGTCCTCGGGCTCGACGAGTTGCTGGAACGCCTCGGCGGCGCTTCCGGCTGGACCTTCGCCGGCGGGGCGGCCGGGGAGCGGCGCGAGCGGCTGGAGGCGGAGGGTGGCCGCGTGCTGGCCTCGCCGCTGCACGCCTCGCCCCGGCCGGCGGCCCTGCTGTGGCTGGCGGCGGCGTTTCCCGGGGCGGGCGCCGTGGCGGAGCCCGCCACCTGGGAGCCGGCTTACCTGCGGGCGTCGGGGGCCGAGCGTGGCGTCTGACGCGCCCGGTCGGCGCGCCGCGGCCCCTGCGCCGCCCGTCCGCCCGATCCGCCCCGCGGACCTGCCCGCCGTCCTGGCGATCGAGCGGGCGTCCTTCGCGATCCCCTGGACCGAGCGGGCGTTCCGTCACGTCATGGAGCGTGAGGACGGTGCCGTCCTGGTGGTGGAGGGTCGCGACGACGGCCTCGCGGGCTACGCGGCCTACTGGGTGGCGTCCGACGAGGCCGAGCTCGCGGACCTGGCGGTCCGACCCGAGCTGCGCCGCCGGGGTTACGGAGGGGCGCTGGTGGAGGCAGTCCGTCGTGCGGCCCGGGCGCGGGGCGCGGCGACGCTCTTCCTGCAGGTTCGGGAGAGCAATGCCGGCGCGCGTTCCCTCTACCGGGACGCGGGCTTCGCGGAGGTCGGCCGCCGGGAACGCTACTACCGACGCCCCGTCGAGGACGCCGTGGTGCTGTCGCTCCCGTTGGGCCCGAGCGCCGATTGACAGCGGGGATCGCGGCGGGCACGTTCACCGAGGCTTCGGCGGCGCCCACCGCCCGGTCCCGGGCCCGCTCGCTCGGCCCGGCGCCAGGAGCCGCCCATCGTACGGGAGCCCCCCACGTCCGAACCCCCTGAGACCCGACACGGAGAGCCGGGAGGAGAGAGATGTCGCGAAGCCTGAACAAGGCCATGATCATCGGCAACCTCGGCTCCGACCCCGAGGTGCGGTCCACCAGCTCCGGCACCCGCGTGGCCACGCTGTCGGTGGCCACGAGCCGCCGGTGGAACGACCGGAGCGGTCAGGAGCAGGAGCGAACGGAGTGGCATCGCGTGATCGCCTGGGAGGGGCTGGCCGAGATCTGCGAGCGGTACCTGTCCAAGGGCGACCGGGTCTACGTGGAGGGCCGGATCGAGTACCGGCAATGGGAGGGGGACGACGGCCGCACCCGCTACACCACGGAGATCCGCGCCCGGGAGATGATCATGCTGGGGGGCCGCGGCGAGGGGGGAGCGCCCGCCGGCGGCGGACGCAGGGGCGGGAGCCGACCCTCGCCCGAGGACCGGGACGAGGAGGACGTGGACTTCTCGGAGGAGTCGCTCATGGGCGGAGAGGATGACCTGCCCTTCTGAGGCCCGGCCGCCCCGGCTGCCGTCCCCGGCGGCGCTCCTGCCGGGCGCCGCGTGGCTCCTGGTCACCTTCGTGTTCGTGGAGCCCGCGGCCGCGCAGGTGGCCGGCG
>CAZEUW010000260.1:0-2858 GCA_964515425.1 uncultured Gemmatimonadota bacterium
CACCCGTCGGACCACCGTGCGGGCGACCATCGAATCGGAGGGGACGGCCGCCACGTCCGCCCCGACCCAGGGCTGCCGCACGCGGCCGAAGCGGCGCAGCTCCTCGGCGATCCGCAGCGCCCGGTCGATGGGGATGGCGAAGCCGACGCCCTCGGAGCCACCCGACCCGGAGAGGATGGAGGAGTTCACCCCGACGACCTCGCCCAGCGCGTTCACCAGGGGGCCGCCGCTGTTGCCGGGGTTGATCGACGCGTCGGTCTGGATCATGTCGGCGTAGAGGACGCTCCGCCGCCCGCGGGAGCGGATGTCGCGGCCGACCCCGGAGATCACGCCCACGGTGACGGTCGCCTCCGTGTTCGCGAGCTGGAAGCCGAAGGGGTTGCCCATGGCGAGGGCGGGCTCCCCGACCATGAGGTCCGAGGAGGTCCCGAGCGGCGCCGGGGGCACCCGCCCCCCCTCGAGCTGGAGCAGGGCGAGGTCGGTGAGCTCGTCCGAGCCGACCAGCTCGGCGTCCCACGTGCGGCCCTCGTGGTCGGCGACCTGGATGCTCCGGGCGCCCGCGACCACGTGGTGGTTGGTGAGCACGCGGCCCGCCGTGTCGATGGCGAAGCCCGAGCCCAGGCCGGGCACCAGCCGGTCGCGATCGAAGAGGGAGGGGAAGCCGAACAGGTCGGTGGTGCGGCCGCCGGGTCGGACCACGCGGACGCTCACCACCGAGCGGCGTACCCGCTCCGCCGCCTCCACGATCGCGGTCCGGCGCGCGTCGGCAGTCCCGGACTGCTGGAGGCCCTGGAGCCGGTCGGCCGGGAGCAGGGCGAGCGTGGCGGCGGCGACCACGGTCAGGGTGAAGGCGGTCGTCCGCCGGGGCTCGACCGCGGAGCTCCGCCCGCCGTTCACGTCGACTCTCCCGGGAGAGCGAGGCCGGGGACGCCTCCGGGCCGGTTCCAGCCCTCCTCGTAGCGGACACCGGTGAGGTAGAGGCCCTCCGCCGGCGCCGGGGCGGGGGGACGCGGCCCGTAGGAGGCACTGTCGGCGTCGTCCCCGCCGGCGCCGTCCCCGTCGGCACCGCCCGGCACGGCGAGCATCCGCTCGATCGCGTCGGGGCCGCGATCGCCCAGACCCACCTCGACCATCGTGCGCACGAGGTACCTCACCATGTGGTGGAGGAAGCGGTCGGCGACGACGGTGAAGGCGAGCTCGCCGGTGACGGTGCGGCGCCATCCGGCCGACTCGACGCGGCAGCGGGTGCCCCGCTCGGGCTGGCCGGACTTGGCGAAGGCCTCGAAGGAGCGCTCGCCCGGAAGCGCCGCCGCCGCGTCCCGGAGCAGCGCCGCGTCGGGCTCCCGGCCGAGCTGCCAGACGCGGCCGCGTCGGAGGGGCGAGCTCGCGTCGGGATCGACCGCGACCAGGTACAGGTACCGCCGGCCGCGGGCGTCGAATCTCGGATGGAACTCAGCGGGGGCCTCTCCACATCTTTCGAGCCAGACGTCGGACGGGAGCACCGCGTTGAGCGCCCGGCGCATCTCGACGGAACGCCAGCGACGGGGCGCCACGAAGGCGACCTCCTGACCCGTCGCGTGGACCCCCCGGTCGGTGCGCCCGGACGCGTCGATCCGGACCGGGTCCGGGAGGAGCTCGGCGAGTGCCGCCTCGACGGTGCCCTGCACCGTGCGGACGTCCGGCTGGAGCTGCCAGCCGTGGAACCCGCCGCCGTCGTAGTGTACGGTGGCGCGGAAGCGCCGCCAGGACCGTCGCTGCACGGCGGCAAGCTAGCCGGCGCCGCGAAAGGGTGTCAAGAAACGGCGGATCGGCCGAGGGGGAGGGCTTGCAGGACTGGATTCGGAGGATTTCCGACGGGGGCAGCCTCACGGCCGAGGAGGCCGAGGAGGCGTTCCACGCCATGGTCCTCGGCGAGGCGAGCCCCGTCGAGGCCGCCGCCTTCCTGACCGCCCTCCGGACCCGGGGCGAGACGCCCGCCGAGGTCGCGGGGGGCGTCCGCGCGCTCCGCCGCGTGATGGTGGAGGTGCCGCTGCCGTCCGACGGCCTCGTCGACACGTGCGGCACCGGCGGCGGCGAGCTCACCACCTTCAACATCTCCACGGTGGCGGCGCTGGTCGCCGCGGGGGCCGGCGTGCGGATCGCCAAGCACGGCAACCGCTCCTTCACCTCCCGCTGCGGCAGCGCCGACGTGCTCGAGGCGCTCGGCGTGGCCATCGACCTGGGTCCGGACGAGCTCGCGGAGCTGTTCGAGGAGACCGGCTTCGTCTTCATGTTCGCGCCCCGCTTCCACCCGGCGATGGGACAGCTCGCGCCGGTGCGCCGGGAGCTCGGCGTCCAGACGGCGATGAACCTGCTGGGTCCGCTCACCAGCCCCGCCCGCGTCGAGCGTCAGGTCGTCGGGGTTTCGCGGCCCGAGCTGGTGGAGCTGCTGGCCGGGGCGCTGGCCGAGCTGGGCCACAGGCGCGCCCTGGTCGTCCACGGCGAGCCGGGCCTGGACGAGCTGAGCCCGCTCGGGCCGACCCGGGGCGTGATGCTGGAGGACGGCGCCACCCGTCCGTTCGAGCTCGACCCGGTCAGCTTCGGGTGGAGCGACCTCGATCCGGGCGATCTGGCCGGCGGCGATCCCGACGCCAACGCCCGGATCGCCGAGGCGGTGCTCGAGGGAGGCGCGAGCGAGGCGGCGGAGGCCGCCGTCCTGCTCAACGCGGGCGCGGCCGTCTGGGCCGCGGGGCGGGCCGACGGCCTGGAGGAGGGCGTGTCGGTCGCTCGGGAGTCGATCGGAAGCGGCGCGGCGTGGGAGACCCTGGAGCGGCTCAGGAGCGCGAGCGGCCGCCTCCGATCATCAGCGCGAGGCTGAA
>CAZEUW010000261.1:0-2846 GCA_964515425.1 uncultured Gemmatimonadota bacterium
GAGAATCCGGGCGTGCCGCGCGCTATCTCGTCGAGGTCGACGTCGCCGGAGAGCGGCTTGTCGCGGGCGTGGAGCTCGAGGATCTCCCGCCGCGACTCGCGGGTGGGAAGGTCGACCTGGACCTGCCGGTCGAAGCGGCCCGGCCGCAGCAGGGCGGGGTCGAGGATGTCGGGCCGGTTGGTGGCCGCCATCACGACCACCTCGTGGGTCGGCTCGAAGCCGTCCATCTCCGACAGCAGCTGGTTGAGCGTCTGCTCCCGCTCGTCGTGGCCCCCTCCGAGCCCGGCCCCCCGCCGCCGCCCGATCGAGTCGAGCTCGTCGATGAAGATGATGGCCGGGGCGTTGTCCTTGGCCTCCGAGAAGAGGTCGCGGATCCGCGAGGCCCCGACGCCGACCAGCATCTCCATGAAGTCGGAGCCGGTCATGTTGTAGAACGGCGCGTCGGCCTCGCCCGCGACGGCCCGGGCGAGCAGGGTCTTCCCCGTGCCCGGCGGCCCGACCAGCAGCACGCCGCGCGGGATCTCGCCGCCGAGCTTCTGGAACCGCTCGGGCGCCTTCAGGAACTCGATGATCTCCTCGAGCTCCTTCTTCGCGTTGGCCAGTCCCGCCACGTCGTCGAAGGACGTGCGCTCGTCCTCCTCGACGTCGAACGCCTGGGCGCCGCTCCGGCCCATCTGGAAGATGTTCTGGCCCTGGGAGCGCATCCGGGTGAAGAAGATCCAGGCCAGCCAGATGAGCAGGAGGAAGGGGAGCACGTTGAGCATCACGGCCCACCAGGAGAAGTCCGACTCCGGCTCCGTCTCCACGACCACGCCCTGGTCCCGGAGGGTCGTCAGCAGCTCCCGGTCCCCGAAGGAGGGGAGGTAGGTCACGAACTGTCGGTACTGCTGGGCGCCCTCGTCGGTGCTGGTGTTCGCCGGCTGCTGCAGCCGACCCCGGATCTCGTTCCCCTTCACGGTGATGCGCGCGACGTTGCCCGCCGTCACCTGCGACCGGAACTCCGAGTAGCTGATGCCGGTCCGGTCGGAGACGCCGGGCCCCATCGGGCCCCACACCCAGACCAGCGCCAGCCCGAACAGGAGGAGCCACAGCAGGCCGCCCCGCTTGCCGCCGGACAGCAGTGAGCCGCCGCGGTCGCCGTCCCGCTCGTCTCCCCCGCCGCCGCTCCGCCGCGGATCCTGAACTGACACCTTCTCGACTCCTTGATGGTTGCGTCTCGACGCGCACGAAGCGCCCGCCGAGCCGTGTCGTGCGAGAAGCGTTCCGGTGGGCCGGCAGCTCCGGTGGTGAGGCCGCGCCGGGCGGGATAGGATAGGCGACATGGACCGAATCTTCTACGGCAACACGCTGGAGGACTGGCTCACGGCGGCGGCGATCCTCGCGGCCGTGATCGTGGCCGAGCGGCTCCTGCGGGCGGTGATCCTGTCGCGGCTCCGCGGCTGGGCACGTCGCACCCGCACCTACGTCGACGACCTCGCGAGCACGGTGCTCTCGGCGACCCGCAGCTGGCTGGTGGCCGTGATCGGCCTCTACGCGGCCTCGCTGTCGCTGACCCTGGCCGGCAGGGTCGAGCAGGTGTTCGAGACGGCCGCGGCCCTCGCGCTCCTCGCGCAGGCGGGCTTCTGGGGCGGGGCGGCGATCCGCGCCCTCGCGGCGCGGGTGCGGTCGCGCGGAGAGACGGTCGACGCCGAGACGGCCACCGCCGTGGCCGCGATGGGATTCCTGGGGCGGCTGGTCCTGTGGACCGTGCTCCTGCTCGTGGCGATCGACAACCTGGGCTACGACGTCACCGCCCTGGTCACGGGGCTGGGGATCGGGGGCGTGGCGGTGGCTCTGGCCGTCCAGAACATCCTCGGCGACCTCTTCGCCTCGCTGGCGATCCTGCTGGACAAGCCCTTCGTGATCGGCGACACCCTCGCGGTCGGCGACTACCAGGGGACGGTGGAGCGCATCGGCCTGAAGACGACCCGCCTGCGGAGCCTCACGGGCGAGGAGCTGATCTTCTCCAACCGGGACCTGCTCGAGAGCCGGGTGCAGAACTTCGGCCGCATGCGGGAGCGCCGCCACAAGTTCGAGGTCGGCGTCACCTACGACACCCCACCCGAGACGGCGGCGGAGATCCCGGGCGTGATCCGCGAGGTGGTGGAGGCCGAGGAGGTCGCCCGCTTCGAGCGGTGCCACTTCAGGGCGTTCGGCGACTCCGCCCTCCTGTTCGAGACGGTCTACTACGTGACCGACCCGAGCTACGGCACCCTGATGGACGTGCAGGAGCGGGTGAACCTGGAGCTGATGCGGCGCTTCGCGGACCGGGACGTCGAATTCGCGTATCCGACCCGCACGGTCGAGCTCCGGAACGCTCGGTTTGACGCGCCCTCCGGGGAGAGGTAGGCTGGAAGGCTGTTGAAGAAACGGTTTCGGTGACCCGTTGCACGAGCCCGTCGCCCGGCGGGCTCGTGGCGTCCCTCACCTTCACGAACGCGAGGTTCGATGCCGGAGCTCTCGGCCACCGACAGCCCGATGATGCTCATCGGGGGCACGGCCAACCGGGGCCTCTCCCGATCGATCGCCGAAGAGCTGGGTCGCCCGCTCTGCGACGTGACGATCAAGCGGTTCGCCGACGGCGAGATCTTCGTCAAGATCAACGAGAACGTGCGCGGTCGGGACGTCTTCATCGTCCAGCCGACCAACCCGCCTGCCGAGAACGTCCTCGAGCTGCTGATCCTCATCGACGCCGCCGTACGGGCGTCGGCCGCGAGGGTGACCGCGGTCGTGCCCTATTACGGCTACGCCCGGCAGGACCGGAAGGACCAGCCGCGGGTCTCGATCGCGGCGAAGCTGATGGCGAA
>CAZEUW010000262.1:0-2724 GCA_964515425.1 uncultured Gemmatimonadota bacterium
GGTGAGCGCCGCCGTCGGCCACGCGGCCGCGGAATCTCCGCTCCTCTCGGTGCCCCTGAAGGCACTCCACCTGGCGGCGGTCGCCGCGTGGAGCGGGGGCGTGTGCTGGCTCGCCGCCGGGGTGGTCCGTCCCGAGGCCTACGCCCGCCGGGCGCGGACCGTCTCCACCGTGGCCCTGGCCTCGGTGGTCGTCGTGGTCGCCACCGGCGTCCTCCAGACCTGGGTGCTCGTCCCCGAGCTCGGCGACCTCCTCGGGTCCTCCTACGGCCTCGGGGTCGGCGCCAAGGTGGCGGGCGCGCTCGGCCTGGTCGCCTTCGGCGCGCGCCATCGGACCCACCACCTGCCGCGGCTGGGAGGGGACGGCGCCGAGGCGTCGCTCGCCCGGTCGGTGCGTGCAGAGGCGGGGCTCATGCTCGTCGTCCTGCTCACCGCGGGCGTGCTGGCCTACCTGCCGCTGCCGGGGACGCCGTCGTGAACCCCCAGCGGCGGGAGCGGCCCCGGCGGGCGCGCCGCCTCCCCGGCTCCGCGAGGAGCTAGGCCCGTGGCCAAGGGGAGCACGAAGGCCGTCGTCGCGGCGATGATCGCCAACGGCATCATCGCCGTGGCCAAGTTCTTCGCGGCCGCCGTGACGGGCAGCTCGGCGATGTTCTCGGAGGGCATCCACTCGGTCGCCGACACGGGCAACCAGGCCCTTCTCCTGTTCGGGAACGCGCGGAGCCACAAGCCCCCCGACGAGCAGCACCCGTTCGGCTACGGCCCGGAGATGTACTTCTGGAGCCTGATCGTGGCGATGATCCTCTTCGGGCTGGGGGGCGGCTTCAGCCTCTACGAGGGGATCGCCCACCTGGGCCATCCGGAGATCCCCGGGGATCCGCTCTGGAACTACTCCGTGCTGGGCGTCGCCTTCGTCGTCGAGCTGATCGCCCTGCGGGTGGCGCTCGGATCGCTGAAGGGGAAAGGCTCCGGCCTGAGCGTCTGGGAGCGGCTCCGTGCCAGCAAGGACCCGCGCGTCTTCGTGCCGGTCGCCGAGGACTTCGCGGCGCTCCTCGGCGTGGTCGTCGCCTTCGTCGGTGTGCTCCTGTCGCGCCGTCTCGAGATGCCGGTGCTGGACGCGGTCTCCTCGATCGTGATCGGCGTGATCCTCGCCGGCGTCGCCGTCTTCCTTGCGTACGAGACGCGCGCGCTGCTCGTCGGCGAGACCATCAGCGCGGAGCTGGAAGAGACGGTCCGTCGGATCTGCGCGGAGGAGGAGGCCGTGAGCGAGCTCGTGCGGCTGATGGGCGTCCACCTCGGCCCCGACGAGATCCTGCTCACGATCGGCCTCCGCTTCGAGGAGGAGATGTCGGCCGAGTCCGTCATCGAGGCGACCGGGCGCATCGAGCGTCGGACGCGCGAGGCCGACGGGCGGGTCACGCGCGTCTTCGTGGAGCCGGAGGGGCGCACCGACGCCGGCGGGCTGAAGCCACCGCTGTGAGCCGATTCCTCGACCACTTCTCCGGCCACGCCGAGCGCTACGCGGCGCATCGGCCGCGCTACCCGACCGGGCTGGGGGCCGCGCTCGCGGGTCTCGTCGAGCGGCACGAACGAGCCTGGGACGCGGGCTGCGGTCCCGGCCGGCTGACGGAGCTCCTGACGCCCCACTTCGGACACGTCGTCGGGACGGACGCCAGCCCCGAACAGCTCGCCGGCGCCGAGCCCGCGGAGGGCACCTCCTACGCCTGCGCGCTCGCCGAGGCGGCGCCGCTGACCGCCGGTTCCTTCGACCTGGTGGCGGCGGCGCAGGCCGCCCACTGGTTCGACCTCGAGGGCTTCTACAGCGAGGTGCGCCGCGTCGCGCGCGTCGGGACGGCGCTGGCCCTGGTCACCTACGACCGACCGCGGGTGAGCGACGCGGTGGACCGGGTCGCGGATCGGTTCCACGACGAGGTGCTCGAGGGGCATTGGTCCGACCGGCGGCGGCACGTCGACGCCCGCTACGCGACGCTGCCGTTTCCCTTCGAGCCACTCGACGTGGAGGTCCCGGACCTGGAGGAGCGGTGGCCGGCCGAGGCGTTCCTCGCCTACGTGGAGACCTGGTCCGGCGTGCGGGCCTTCGAGCGCGCTGAGGGCCGGGACCGGATCGACGGCTTCCGCGACGCGGTCGTGCGAGCCTGGGACGACCCCGGGCGGGAGCGGACGGTGACGTGGCCTCTCACGGTCCGGGCAGGGCGGGTGGACACGACGAGGGCGGCTGAAGGTGCGTAGGGAGCCGACGGACGCGGATAAGAGCGGTGACCGACACGGAACGGAGCCGGGCACGCGTGTCGGGGCCGCCGTGGCCGCCCTCGGCCTCCCGGGACTCTGGCTGTGGACCGTGCGCCACGAGTTGCCGATCGCGGTGCCCGCGATCCTGCTGGCAGCGCTCGTGGGCCTCGTCGGCGGCGGCCTCTGGCGGTTCCTCGTCGAGCGCCGCCGCGAGCCGTCCGACCTGACCGGCTACTTCGTTTCGGCCGCCGCCGCCGTGACCCTCGTATCGGGCGTCGCGGCACGGTTCTCGACCGACTGGCTGGGATGGCATTCGGTGCTGGGGGCCGTCGCGGCCGGGATGTTCGTCGCGTGCTGGCTGCTCTTCGTGAGAATCGCACTGTGGGGGCTGCCGCAGAGGGACCCGGATTAGCCACGGGCGTTCGCACCGACACCCACCGTACGTATGCGACGTTTCGCCTCTGGATCGCGTCTTGCCCG
>CAZEUW010000263.1:0-2717 GCA_964515425.1 uncultured Gemmatimonadota bacterium
CCTTACCGACGGTCAGTGACCCCACAAGTGGCACCAGCCAGCTCCCTCGACTCGAAGTCGGCTGGATTCCTCCTGCTCCTCTCCCTGTCCGTGCCACCGTACCTGAAGGCCCAGTCGTCCCCGCACCCGAGCGAACTGCACGCCGGCGAGCGGGTTCGGGTGACGGCCGCCGGGAGAACGGGATCGATCGGCTGGAGGTGACGCTCCTTCCTGGATCGGGCCGTCCCCGGCGGCCTCCTCGGCGCGGCTCTGGGAGCGGCGCTCGGCGCACTCACCTGTTCGGACCCGTGCGCCGGATCGGATTCGGAGCTCTTCTGCGGCCTCCTCGATCCCGGGCGAGGCGGCATCGCCGCGGCGTTCGGGGTCCTCGGCCTGCTCGCGGGCGGAACGATCGCAGCGCTCGTCGTCCCCTCCGAGCGGTGGGCCGAGGTACGGTTGGCGACGGCTCCGTGAGCGGGAGGCGATCGGCGGCGGCGGACGACCTTGGTGCGCGCCTCGCCGGTCAGCCTCCGCCGACCGCCGGACCGAGGTCGGGACAGGACGTGCGCACCAGCCGGGCCGGCCCCGGTCCGAGCCCCCGCCTCCGGCGGACGTCGGGCGCCGTCTCGAGGCGTCCGACCAGGGTGTCGGAAGCCAGGGCGAGCCGGAGCTCGTAGCCCGCGTAGCCCCCCGGATGGCCGGCCCAGAGCGAGTCGCCCTCGATCACCCTCCATCCATGGAAGGGAATGTCGCGGATCGTGCGGTCGGTGATCGACCACGCCCGGTAGGTGAGCCGGCGCACGACGGGGGAGACGCGGTCGAGCCGGGTCGTGTCGAGCCGCACGGTGGCCGGCAGGCCGGGCCGGCTCGCGGGACTGTAGCCGCCCTCCGCGTCGCCGAGCTCGAGCGTCCAGCAGCCGATCAGCTCGCCGGCGGTGGGGACGGCCTCGTCGCCGCCGGGGTCGGGGCCGCCGCACGCGAGGACGACGGTGAGGAGGCCCGGGAGGAGGAAGACGGCGAGTGTCCGCCGGGCGGCGAGGACGGCGCCCTCGACGAGCACGTCGGATCTGTGCGGTTTCATGGCCTGGCCGCCCCTCGCCTTCGGGCGCGTCTGCGTTGCCGGGACGGTACAAGATCCGCGTCCGGGAGCCGCTTGGCCAGCAGGATCGTCGGGTCGTCCGGTGGGGGGCGCCGGCCTTGCGGAACCGATGTCCATGAAATTTATTCCGTTAGTGTATGATTATCATTCACTAAATAAATGGATATCATGGCACCGCCATCCACCCGCCTCCTCCCCCGTCTCCTGTCGCCCGCTCTCGAGCGCGCCGTCGAGGAGTTCCCCGTCACCGTGGTCACGGGCGCCCGGCAGACGGGTAAGAGCACCCTCGTGCGCAAGGTGGCCGACCTCGGGGAGCGGCGATACGTCACGCTGGACGACTTCGACGTCCGGGCCCGGGCGGCGGAGGCGCCCGCCGCGCTCCTCCGCGGCCAGGAGGCGCTCACCCTCGACGAGGTGCAGCGAGAACCGAACCTCCTGCACGCGGTGAAGCGGTCGGTGGACGAGAAGCGCGAACCGGGGCGGTTCGTGCTGACCGGCTCGGCCAACCTGCTCCTGATGGAGACGGTCTCGGAGACGCTGGCAGGCCGGGCCGTCTACCTCACGCTCCGGCCTCTCACCCGACGGGAGCGCCATGGCGAAGGAAGGAGCGGCCGCTGGAGCCTGCTGCTCGATCGAGAGCCGGGCGAATGGCAGGAGGCGCTGGCGGAGATCGATCCCACGCCGGAGCCCTGGGAGGAGGTCGCCCGGACCGGCGGCTATCCTCCCGTCGTGATGCACCATCGGTCGGCGGAGACACGAGCGCGCTGGTTCGACGGCTACGTCCAGACCTACCTCGAGCGGGACGTGCAGTCGCTGCGCTCCATCCAGAACCTTCCCGAGTTCCGGCGCCTGATGCGGGCCACCTGCCTGCGGGCCGGACAGCTCCTGAACCAGACCGAGCTCGGCCGCGACGTCGGCCTCCCCCAACCGACGGTTCGTCGCTACCTCAACTTGTTGGAGACCTCCTACCAGCTCGTCCGTCTCGAGCCCTTCTCGGTGAACCGGACGAAGCGGCTGATCAAGACGCCGAAAGCGTACTGGTCCGACACCGGCCTCGCCCATCATCTCGCCGGCGGAGGGATTCCCGACGGGGCGCTCTTCGAGAACCTGGTCTTCACCGACCTGTTGGCGTGGCGGGACGCCGGACACGAGAGGGCCAAGGTGCTCTACTGGCGGACCGCCAGCCAGCAGGAGGTGGACTTCGTGATCGAATCCCCCGCGCGGGTGGTGCCGATCGAGGTCAAGGCGTCGAGCCGGCTTCGTCCCTCCGACGCTCGGCACCTGCTCGCCTTCCTGGAGGAGTATCCGGACCTGGCGACGGCGGCCGTGCTCCTCTACACGGGCGACGTCGTGGAGTGGATTGCCGACGAGGTGCTGGCGATCCCGTGGTGGTACATCTTTTAGGCGAAGACGCCATCCAGGAGCTTCTAGATCCTGAACGGAGACGACCCATGACGCGACGTTCGCCGCTTCCGAGGAGCCCCACCCTCCTCCTCGGCGCCCTGATCGCCTTGCTCCTGCCCGCCGCCCTGACCGCGCAGGCGGACACCCTCCGCGTGGAGGGCGACGTCCCCCTCCACTACGAGCTCTCCGGGGAGGGCCCGCCCGTGGTGTTGCTCCACGGATGGACGCACGACGC
>CAZEUW010000264.1:0-2699 GCA_964515425.1 uncultured Gemmatimonadota bacterium
AGGAGCTGGACAACCCGTTCCAGGGCAACATCGTGGACGTCTGTCCCGTCGGGGCTCTGGTGCACGAGGACTTCCTCTTCAAGCCCCGCTACTGGGACATGGACCACGCGTCCAGCGTCTGTCCCGGCTGCTCGACCGGCTGCAACGTGACGATCGACACCAAGGAGAACCAGATCGTCCGTCTGAAGCCGCGCCACAACCCCGAGGTCAACTCCTACTGGATGTGCGACTACGGGCGGAAACACCTCGTGATGGGCAACCGCGGCGTCCGCGCCGAGGTGCCCCTGCTGCGGGCGGGCGGCGAGCTGCGGCCGGCCGACTGGGACGTGGCGCTCCGGACGGTCGCCCAGGCGATCGAGGACCGCACGGGCGGCTCCGCCGTCGTCTCGCCCGACGCCTCGAACGAGGAGCTGTTCTACTTCCGCCGCCTCCTGGATCTCGTCGGCGTCGTGGGCGGGGCCTTCACGGTGGAGCAGGGCGATACGGCGACGCTGCCCGGCTTCCCGAAGCTGAAGCTGCGCGAGGACCGGGCGGCGAACGTGACCGGCGCGGAGCTGTTCGGCTTCGAACGGGTCGAGGCGCTCCCCGAGCCCGGCGCGGGCGTCCTCGCGGTCCTCGGCCCATCGCTCGAGGCGAGGCCCGAGGACTACGCCGCGGGGACGGACTACTTCCTCTACCTCGGGAGCGAGCTGTCGCCGGCGGCGCGGACGGCGGACGCGATCCTGCCGGTGACGACGTTCGCCGAGGCGGCGGGCACCTTCACGAACTTCGAGGGCCGGGTCCAGCGCTTCCAGCCGGCGCTCGAGGCGCCCGGCATCGCGCGGCCGGGCTGGATGGTGCTGAGCCGTCTGCTCGAGCTGACGGGCGAGGGGGCGCTCGTGCTGGAGGCGTCGGAGGCCTTCGACCGGATGGTCGAGGCCACCCCGAGGATGGAGGGCATGACGTGGGCCTCGGTGGGCCAGAAGGGGTCGCTCCTGCGCGAGGCGGCGGCGGCCCCGACGGGCGGGAGCTGAGGTCGTGGAACCGGTCTCCGGCGGGGCGTTCGTGGTCGCCACGGCCGTCAAGGCCGTCGGGTTCTTCACCCTGCTGCTGCTGATCGTCGCGGGGCTGGTCCTCTTCGAGCGCAAGGTCGCGGGGTTCATCCAGGACCGCAGCGGCCCCAACCGGGTGGGTCCCTGGGGCCTGCTCCAGACCGCCGCCGACGGCCTCAAGTTCCTGCTCAAGGAGGAGACCCTACCGAAGGAGGCGAACCGGACCTTCTTCCTGCTGGCACCCGCCCTCGCGCTCGTCCCGGCCACCGCGCTCTTCGCGGTGATCCCCTTCGCCGCCCCGCTGCCGACCTCGGCCGGCGTGGTCGAGGTGATCGTCGCCGACGTGCCGGTGGGGCTGCTCTACGTGCTGGCCATCGCCTCGCTGGGTGTCTACGGGGTCGTGATGGCGGGCTGGTCGTCGGGGAGCAAGTACTCGCTGCTGGGCGGCCTCCGCGGCTCGGCGCAGATGATCAGCTACGAAGTGGGCCTGGCGCTCAGCCTCATCCCGCTCGTCCTCCTCGCCGGCGACGTGCGCATCCCCGAGATCGTCGCGCTCCAGCAGAGCTATCCCGACGCAACCTCCTTCGGGACGTGGTTCGTCGTGCCCCTGCTGGTCGGCTTCGTCTTCTTCTTCATCTCCGGGCTCGCCGAGGCGAACCGGCTCCCCTTCGACATGCCGGAGGCCGAGGCGGAGCTCATCGCCGGCTACCACACCGAGTATTCGGCGATGAAGTTCGGGATGTTCTTCCTCGGCGAGTACGCGCACGTGCTGACCACGGCCGCCCTGGTGACGGTCTTCTTCCTGGGCGGATGGGACATCCCCTTCTGGACGGGCGACAACGTCCGGGTGCTCGCCGACGGGACCGTGGCGGGCGAGCCGGCGGTCTGGAAGACGGCGCTGACCTTCCTGGCCTTCACCGTCAAGACGGCGGCGCTGATGCTGGTGATCGTCTGGATCCGCTGGACGCTCCCGCGCTTCCGCTACGATCAGCTCATGGAGCTGGGATGGAAGTTCGTGATCGAGGCAGTCACGGTCTACATACTGATCGTCGCCGGCGCGATCCTGGCACTGGAGGGAGCCGGGTTCGAGCCCGGACCGGCCTACGCGCTCGCGCTCGGCGGCCTCAACGTGGTCCTGCTCGGCGTGCTTGCGTTCTGGCTCGACCGGGGCTTCCTCTTCCGCGGTTCCCACTCCCCGGCCCGCGAGGAGCGCTCGGCGCGGACCCGCCACCGCTCCGAGCCGGCCGCCTCGGTCGAAGGGAGCGACGCGAGCTGAGATGACAACCCTGAACCACGGACGGACGGAATCATGCCCGGCGACGTGAAGGTGGTCGAGAGACCCGGAGAGAAGAGCTCCTACCTGCGGGCCGCCCTGAAGGGGATGAGCGTCACTTTCAAGCACCTCGTCGATCCGCACAAGGTGACCCAGCAGTACCCGGACGAGAAGTGGGAGCTGGCCCCGCGCACCCGGGGCACGCACCGCATGGCCACGCACGAGGACGGACGCGCGAAGTGCGTCGGCTGCGGGCTCTGTCCCACCGTGTGCCCGGTCAACTGCATCAAGCTGATCCCGGCGGAGGACGAGAACGGCGAGCGCTACGCGGCCGTGTACGAGATCGACGAGTTCCGCTGCATCTTCTGCGGCTACTGCCAGGAGGTCTGTCCGGT
>CAZEUW010000265.1:0-2692 GCA_964515425.1 uncultured Gemmatimonadota bacterium
GAACAGCCCCTCATTGGCGTTCCAGCAGGAGGTGTAGGTGACGGCCGCCTCGGTGCCCATGAAGTCGGCGATCTCCTCCTCCAGCTCCCGGTGCACCTGGAAGGTGCCGCAGATAAAGCGGACCGAGGAGGTGCCCGCACCGTAGCGGTCGACGCCCTCCCGGACGCCGTCCACCACGGCCGGCTCGTCGCACAGGCCGAGGTAGTTGTTGCTGCACAGGTTCACGACCTCGCCCCGGCCCTCCAGCTCGACCACCGCCGCCTGGGCGCCGAGGATCGTCTGGAGCTCCTTGAGCGTGCCCCGCTCCCGCATCTCGTCCAGCTCGCTCCGGAGCCGGGCGTCCAGCGACTGCGTCATCTCGGCCTCCCCTGCCTCGTCCTCGCTCACTCGTCCTCCCGCGATTCCAGCGTCCCCGGCTCCCCCGGGTACCAGGCGCTCGCCGTCGAGTCGGTCACGCGTCCGCTGTCGACACGGATCGCCGGCCGCGAGCCGAAGCCTCCGCAGAGCGCGAAGCCCACCAGCGTCCCCCGGACCCAGACCAGCGTATCGGTGCCGGCCGCGCCCCGCAGCCGCTCGGGTGCGCCCCGGAGCGCGAAGGGGCGCTGGTTGGCGGCCCATCCCGGACCGAAGAAGAGGCAGCCGCCCCCCTCCCGGAGGGTGCCCCAGCCTTCGGCGCGCATCGGGGCGAAGGTGCCCGAGTCCAATGCCACCATCGTGCCGAGGTCGCGTCCGTCCTCGGTCCGGACCCCGTAGGCGCCGGGACGGTCGACGCTCAGCGGCCGGACCTGGTAGAAGCTGATCCGCTCGTCCGAACACATCGCCTCGAGGAACACGCTCCGGTCGGCCGAGAGCCGGATCGTCGAGTCCCCGACGACGACGCGGGCCGTGTCGAGCCGCCCGCAGCTGTTGGGCGACACCGGGCCGGCGAGCTCGAAGGAGAAGACCTCGCCCGCCACGACGGTGTCGGGGTAGGCGGCCCAGGCCACCCGCGCCGGCGCGGGGGTCGGCTCGCCGATGTCGAGGCAGGCCCCCGTGACCGCGCCCGCGGCCGCGAGGAGCAGCGCCCGCACGGCAGCGGGGTTCCCCCGACGGCGCGTCGGCCCGTTCCTCACCCGTCGACCTCGAGGACGACCTTGGCCGCCTCGCCCGACGCCATCGCGCGGATGCCCTCCTCGAAGTCCTCCAGGGCCAGCCGGTGGGTGATCACCGGCTCGACGTCGAGCATCCCGGCCGCCAGGAAGTCGCGCATCCGGATCCAGGTCCCGTACATGCGGCGCCCGATCACCCCGTAGACGCTGAGCCCCTTGAAGATGACGTCGCCCGCCAGGTCCAGCTCCACGTCCTCCTCCGGCAGCCCCAGCAGCCGCACCTCGCCGGCGTTGCGGCACATGCGGAAGGCGCTCCGCACGCCGTCCGGGTGGCCGCTCATTTCGCAGACGACGTCGGCGCCGTAGCCGTCGGTCAGCTCGCGGACGCGCTCGGCGACCTCGCCCTCGGAGGGGTCGAGCAGGTGCTCGGCGCCCATCGCCTCGGCGATCTCGCGCCGCCCCGGGACGGGCTCGACGGCGATCACCGTCCGCGCCCCGGCGGCGCGGGCGATGCCGACCGCGAACAGCCCGATCGGGCCGCAGCCCACCACCGCGACCGCCTTCCCGGAGACCGCCGTGTGCAGGACCGTGTGGAAGGCGTTCCCCAGCGGGTCGAACAGGGCGGCGTGGTCGTCCTCGACGGCGTCGGGGATCGGGATGAGGTTGGTGGCGGGGACGACGACGTAGTCGGCGAACGCACCGTCGCGGTCGATGCCGAGGATCTCGGTCTCCCGGCACACGTGGGCGTCGCCGGACCGGCAGTGCTCGCAGTGGCCGCACACCAGGTGGCCCTCGGCCGAGACCCGCTGCCCCCGGCTCACGTTGCCGACCAGCGACCCGACCTCGGCCACCTCGCCCATGAACTCGTGGCCGAGCACCAGCGGCGGCTCGATCCGGCCCCGCGACCACCGGTCCCACTCGTGGATGTGGAGGTCGGTCCCGCAGATGCCCGCGCGCCGGACCCGGATGAGGACCTCGTCCTCGCCGGGCCGCGGACGCTCGACGTCCCGCACCTGCAGTCCGGGAGCGGGCGCGGTCTTGACGATCGCCTTCATGCGACGGGGCTCCCTGCGTGGGTGCTCGGCGGTCCGGCGGGGTACGGCGGCCGGCCGCGCCGGGCCGGAGGGCGGCTCAATGTGGTCGGCGCTCCGACGGGCGGGCAACCCGGCCCCGCGGGCGGGAACTCGCGCCCCGCGCGCCGATACAACCCCGCGTCCACCTGGTCCGCCCGCTCCCGGCGCACGCGCCCCGCTCCGGGAGCCTCACCGGAGCCCGAGACCGTGACCCCTTCCTTCGAGATGCCGCTGGACCGGACGGCGCGGCGCTTCCGCCGACCCCTGGCGGCGGGCCTGCTCGGGTCCGTCCTGCTGCACGCCGCCGTGGTGCTGGCCGCCGGGCGGGTGGGTCCCGTCGGCACCGCCGCTCCCGGGGAACGGACCGACCGGTCCCGGCGGCCGGCCGAGCGGGTCCCGGCCGACGCCCTCCGTGCCGTGAACGTGCGGGCCGCGGAGACCGAGATCCGCGTCCCGGCGCCGCCGGCCGAGGTGCGGGCGGAGCCGGTCGAGGTCGAGGCGGCGGCCCCGCGCGAGGACGCCCTCGCCGGC
>CAZEUW010000266.1:0-2685 GCA_964515425.1 uncultured Gemmatimonadota bacterium
AGGCGTCGGGCGGGCCGGGCTCCGCCTCGGGCCGCGGGGGCGCCTCGACGCGCCCGACCCCCAGCGCCCGGAGGGCCACGACCTCGACGGGGGCGCCCGGCTCGGCGTGGCCGTACCGCTCGCGGTGGGCACGGTGGAAGCGCTCGACCACGTCGGCGTCGAAGGCGACGGGGAGCTCGTACGACTGCCCGCGGTAGCGCATCGCGAGCTCGGGGCGGACCTCGATCCGATCGTCGGGGATCCCCTCCTCCCGGACGGCGCGGCGCACCGCCCGCTCGAGCGGCTCCAGCCGGCGGGCGACCTCCTCCGGATCGGGCACGCCCCGCAGCATCACCGTGCGGCTCTCCTCTCGCAGGACGTCGCCGGCCAGCATCCCGAAGGCCGACAGGGTGGCCGCCCCGCGCGGGACCACGACCTCGCCGACGCCGATCGCCCGGGCCAGCTCGCACGCGTGGAGGCCGCCAGCCCCGCCGAAGCACACCATCACGAAGTCCGCCGGGTCGTGGCCGCGCTCGACCGTGACGACCCGCAGCGCCCGCTCCGTCCGGGCGTTCGCCACCTGCACGATCCCGAGCGCCGCGGCCCGCCACGCCTCGACGCCGCTCCCGCCCAGGCCCGCCTCGCGCCCCAGCGGCTCGAGGACCGACCGGGCGGCGGACGGGTCCAACCTCGCCTCGCCCCCGAGGAAGCGGCCCGGGTCCATCCGGCCCAGGGCGAGGTCGGCGTCGGTCACCGTCGGCCGCTCGCCGCCGCGGCCGTAGCAGGCCGGGCCCGGGTCGACGCCCGCGCTCCGCGGGCCCACCCGCAGCGCTCCCCCGGGGTCGAGCCGCGCCACCGACCCGCCCCCGGAGCCCACCGTGTGGAGGTCGACCACCGGCACCGCGATCGGGAGCCCCCCGACCGAGGCCTCGCGCGTGATCGGCAGCTCCCCGCGGGCGAGCGAGACGTCGGTGGAGGTCCCCCCCATGTCGAGCGTGATCGCCCCGTCGTGGCCGGCCGAGCGCGCGACCTCGAGCCCACCGACCACGCCGGCCGCGGGCCCGGAGAGCAGCGACCCCACCGCCCGGTGGCGCGCGGACTCGACCGAGACGCTCCCGCCGTTCGACTGCGTCACGCGGAGGCGACCGGACGGCAGCTCCTCGGCCAGCCGCCCGAGGTACCCGTCCACGACCGGCCCCACGTAGGCGTCGGCCGCGGTCGTGCTGGCCCGCTCGTACTCCCGGAACTCCGGGAGCACCTCGCTCGAGAGCGACGTGCGCAGGCCCGCCTCCCGCAACGCCTCGGCCACGGCCGCCTCGTGCTCCGGCCGCTCGTAGCTGAAGAGCAGGCAGACCGCCACCGACTCCGGCTCCCGCTCGTCGATCCGCCGGACCAGCTCCGTCACGTCGTCGGCGTCCGGGCGACGGAGCACCTCGCCGCCGGGCCCGACGCGCTCGTCCAGCTCGAAGACCCGTTCGGGCGGCACCAGCGGCTCCGGCCGATCCGAAAAGAGGTCGTAGAGGTCGGGCCGGTCCTGCCGCGCCAGCTCCAGCAGGTCGCCGAACCCCGCCGTCGTCACCAGCGCGGCGCGGGCCCCGCGGCGCTCGAGGAGGGCGTTGGTCGCCACCGTGGAGCCGTGCACCACGTCCGGCGTCAGCCCGTCCCGCAGCCGCTCGACGCCCTCCAGCACGGCCCGGGCGGGGTCGTCGGGGGTCGAGAAGAGCTTCAGGGTGCGGAGCGTCGGCCCGTCGGCGCCGGACGCGACCGCGACGAAGTCGGTGAAGGTGCCGCCGATGTCGACGCCGATCCGGAGCGGCGCACTCACAGGACCCCCGACACCGCGCGGACCCCGAGGACCACGGTCACCAGCACGACCAGCCCGCCGGCGACGTTGAGCAGAGGCCCGTTGCTCCACCGCCCCATCCGGTCGCGGTCGTTGGCCACCAGGAGGAGGAAGGCGGCCACCGCCGGCAGCAGGACGCCGTTGGCCACCTGCGCGAAGAGGATGGCCGGGACCGGCCGGACGCCGACGGCCGCGAAGGCCGCGCCCGCGACGACGACCGTCCCCCACACCATCCGGCAGCGGGTCGAACGGAGGTCGGGGTCCCACCCGAGCGCGCCCGCCGCCGCCCAGGCCGCTGCCAGCGGCGCGGTCACCGCCGAGGTGAGCCCGGCCGCCAGCAGTCCGATCGAGAAGGAGACCCGGGCCCAGGGTCCGAGCAGCGGCTCGAGCTGGACCGCCATGTCGCCGGCGTCCGCCACGCCGTCGGGTGCGGCGGCCGCCGCGGTCACGACGACGGCCATGCTCGCCACGCCGCCGACGAGGATCGACACGGCGGCGTCGGAGCGCGCCGCGCGCAGGTCTTCGGGCCCCTCCCAGCGCTCCCGCACCGCGGAGGCGTGCAGGAAGAGGTTGTAGGGCACGACCGTCGTGCCGATCAGCCCCACGGCGACGAGCAGCGCGCCCTCTGCGGGGAGCGCCGGCACGAAGAGGCCCGTGGCCAGCTCGGCGACCGACGGCGCGAGCACGACGGCCGTGGCCACGAAGACGACCGCCATCACCGCGACCAGCGCCACGAGCACCCGCTCGACCAGCCGGTAGCTGCCCGTCCACAGGAGGACGAAGGCGCCGGCGGCCAGGCCGAGCGCCCACGCGCGCGGCGCGCCTCCCGCCAGCGCTCCCGCGCCGAGCGCGCCGCCGAGCAG
>CAZEUW010000267.1:0-2684 GCA_964515425.1 uncultured Gemmatimonadota bacterium
GGAAGCCCTCGACGGGGGCGTCCTTCCAGGCGCCGCCGAAGGCCGAGATCCAGCCGCCGGCGCTGCCGATCACCGCGGCGGTGGCGACCGTACCGAGCTCGGGCCCGCTCCGGTCGAGCCACCAGACGCCGGCCAGCACCGCCAGCTCCGCCGCCAGGTAGAGCGCGCCCGCACCGAGCCGCGCCGCGCGGCTCTCCACCACCTCGCCGCCCACGGAGAACTGCATCGGGATCGTGTACTTCGACTGGTCCTGCTCCCGCAGGAAGGTCTTGTAGAACTCCACGAGCCCGCGCTCCAGCCCGTAGGTGACGCCGAACAGGACGACGATCCCGCCCGCCGAGTCGGGCGCCAGGCCCGCGAGCTCGGAGAGGGCGACCGCCAGCAGGAGCGCGAGCGCCGGGCTGCGGAAGTAGGTGCTCCAGGAGAACCCCTCGTGGGGGGCGTCCTTGAACATCCCCCAGGTGGCCGTGTGGAGGCCGACGGCGAGGCCGACCAGGGCCGCGACGACGATCATGCGGTGCTCCCTTCGTAGGCGGTCTCGACCAGGCGCACGTCCCGCTCGGCCTTCGCGAGGGTCATCGAGGGCTCGCGTCCCTCCCGGAGCGCGGCCAGCAGGTCGCGGAACATCGCCCGATAGCCGGACACGTCCCGAAGGCCCGGGAAGCGAAGCCGCAGCCCGTCGCCGCGTCCGAAGACGAACAGCCCGTTGGTCTCGAAGGTCAGGGCGCCGCCCCGTCCGTATACGCGGGAGAGCCGGAGGCCCCTGAGCGGCGAGGGCACCTCCCAGGAGTAGGAGAGGGTGCCGACGGCGCCGCCGGCGTAGCGGAAGACCACGAGCATCGTTCGCTCGGCGCGGCCGACCGGGGTCGGACGGTGGCCCTCGACGGCCTCGACCTCCAGGCCGAGCTCGGCCATGAAGTGCACCCAGTGGATCCCGCCCTCCATCAGGGCGCCGCCGCCGGCCTCCTCGGGATCGTCCCTCCAGCCGTCGGTCCGCTGCTCCTTCACCGCGTCCACGTGCAGCAGCAGGGGCTCGCCCACGGCCCCCTCGTCGAGGAGACGCCGCAGCGAGCGGAGGAGGGGCTTGTAGTGGTAGTTCTCGGCGACCAGGACGCGGCCGTCGGAGCCGCGGGCGGCCTCGCGGACCCGCCCGAAGTCCCCGGACGAGGGGAAGGCGGGCTTCTCGACGACGACGTCCCGTCCCTCCTCCAGCGCCGCCAGCGCGAGCTCGAGGTGGCGGTGCGGCGGCGTGAGCACCAGGACGGCGTCCACCTCGGGATCGGCGAGCGCCTCCCCGTACGACCCGTACGCGGCCTCTCCGCCCAGCTCGGCCCGGAATTCCTCGGCTCGCTCGGGGTCCCGGCTGGCGAAGCGGAGCCGGACGGCGTCGTCCACCGAGGTGAGCGTGCCGGCGTGCATGCGCGCCGCCTCCCCACAGCCGAGGAGGGCGAGCGTGAGCGGTCGGCCGCTCATACGCGCGCCCGAGCCGCCGGCCGACCCGCCGCGCGCGCGACGGCCGTCCCCACGCGAAGGCCGACGGCCGCGATCGTCAGGCTCGGATTGACCCCCGCGGAGGTCGGGAAGGTGCTCCCGTCGGCGACCCAGAGGTTCTCGAGCCCCCGGTAGCGGCCCTCCGGGGTGAGCGGGTCGGTTTCGGCGTCGTCGCCCATCCGCACCGTCCCGAGCGCGTGGGAGAAGGTGTCGATCCGGTGCTCGTAGCAGAAGATCACGCCCCCCTCGGCGTGGATCTCCCTCGCCCTCGCCGCCAGCGCTGCCCGGGCTCGGAGGTCGCGGTCCGAGTAGGTGTGGTGGACGACCAGGCGGGGCAGGCCGAAGCGGTCCCGGTCGCCGTGGTCGAGCGCCACGTGGTTCGCGTAGCGCGGCTGGTCCTCGGCCAGCACGAGCAGCCCCGTGGAGCGTCGCAGGAGGGGGCCGAGCATCCAGGGGAGCGGACGCGGCAGCGCGGTGCGCACCGTGCCGCGCGACGGGCTCTGGACCTGCTGGATGTTGCCGAGCTTCCCCCCGGGGCCGTCGCCGTCCGGGTCGCCGAAGTAAAAGTCGTCGAAGCCGAGCTGCTTGTGGAAGAGCCGTCCGCCGTCCGGCAGCCGGGGGTAGCAGCCGAAGACGATGGAGGAGCAGTGCCGGGTGAGGAACCGCCCGACGGCGTGGCCGGCCGGGTTCCGCTCCCGCAGCCCCGAGGCCAGCAGGAGCTGAGGGGTCCCCATCGCGCCGGCGGCGAGCACGAAGCGGTCGGCCTCCAGCCGCAGCTCCCGCCCGGAGGCGAGATCCGCCGCTCTCGCGGCCACGATCCGCTCGCCCTCCGCCACCAACTCCTGCACCGCCGTGCGCGGCCGGAGCTCCAGTCCCGACGCCGTCAGCCGGGGGAGCACCCGGCTCGCCAGGTCGTTCTTCGCGCCGATGGCACAGGCGAAGGTGTCGCAGGTCGGACAGCCGACGCAGGCGGGACGGTGCTCGGAGAGACCGTAGTTGATGGCGAGCGGGAGGCGGTAGGGCTCGAGCCCCAGCCGGCGAGCGGCGTCGCCGATCATCCGGGAGGTGTCCGAGAGGACGTCCGGCCGCTGCGGGAAGGCCTCCTCCCGCGGCGGTGCGATCGGGTCGTCGCCGGCGCGGGCGACGCCGAGCACCCGCTCCGCCTTCGCGTAGTGCGGCCTCAGGTCGTCGTA
>CAZEUW010000268.1:0-2681 GCA_964515425.1 uncultured Gemmatimonadota bacterium
ACGGTCGAGGACAGCGAAGCGGAGGTCGTGCCGGTCTTCCAGAACTTCATGGACCTCATCAACGGAGCGAATCCGAGCGACGTCTCGTTCCCCGACGCCGGGTTCACGCTCCCGGACTGGTACTTCGAAGTCGTCTTCGTGGGCGGCCCCGGCCTCACCTCGGCCGGCGAGACCAGCGAGGCGCGAGTAAAGCTCGAGCCCGGCACCTACGTGATGGAGTGCTACGTGAAGACCGAGGACGGGGTCTTCCACTCGACCAACGGCATGATCGAAGGGCTGGTCGTGAACGAGCGGGGGAACGCGGCCGGGCAGCCGCCGCGGTCGGACGCGAAGGTCACGATCTCCAGCACCGAGGGCATCACGATCGACCGCGCGCCGCGACGTCCGGGAACGCAGACGATCGAGGTCACCTTCGACGACCAGACCGTCTACAGCCACGGCCTCGGCCACGACGCGCACCTCGTCCGGCTCGAACCCGGCGCGGACCTGATGGACCTGAACGACTGGATGAACCCCCTCGTGCCCGACGCCCTGGCCGTGCCCGAGCCGACCGGCGTCGACTTCCTGGGCGGCGTGCAGGACATGCCGGGCGGCTCCACCGCTTACGTACGGGCGAACCTGCAGCCGGGCGACTACGCCTGGATCGCCGAGGTGCCCGATCCGGAGGCCGAGGACATGCTGGTGACCTTCTCCGTTCCCTGAGGGGGACTCGGCTCCGAACGCAGCCTCGGATCGCTGCGCCTTCCTCGCACCCACCCCCCGGACCCGCCAGGGCCGGGGGGTTTCTGCTCCCGGCCGCGCGCCCTACCATTTCCTCCGGGCCGCCGCGCCCGTACTGTCGGCCCCGGACCCCGCCCAGGAGCAGAGGAATCGTTGCCGTCGAACGCAGAGGAGTCCTCCGTGCGCCCCCGAGCATCGGGAGCTTCGTCCACGTGAGCGAGGCACCGTGACGGAGGCACCGTGAGGGACGCGCCGGAACGGATCCCGCCCGAGCGCGGGGAGGCGGGACCCACCCGCCCCCTCCGGCCCGGCGACCACGTCGTGATCGTCGGCGCCGGGCCGGCGGGCCTCACCGCCGCGCACGAGCTCACGGCGCGCGACGACGTGGCCGTGACCGTCCTCGAGGCCACCGGCGAGGTGGGCGGCATCTCGCGGACGGCCGAGTATCGGGGCTACCGCTTCGACATCGGCGGTCACCGGTTCTTCACGAAGCTCGACGTCGTCCAGGAGATGTGGGAGGAGGTGCTGGGCGACGAGTTCCTGACCGTCCCGCGGCTCTCCCGCATCTACTACGACGGGGACTTCTTCCGCTACCCCCTCGAGGCGCGCGACGCGCTGCGCGGCCTGGGCGTGTGGGAGTCGCTGCTGATCGTCGGGAGCTACCTGAAGTGGCACCTCTTCCCCTATCCGGAGGAGGAGAGCTTCGAGCAGTGGGTCACGAACCGGTTCGGGAAGCGGCTGTACGAGACCTTCTTCAAGACCTACACGGAGAAGGTGTGGGGCGTCTCGTGCACCGAGATCCGGGCGGAGTGGGCGGCCCAGCGCATCAAGGGCTTCTCGCTGGCGGAGGCCCTGCTCTCGGCCGCCTCGCTGGGCGACCGCGGCGACGACATCGAGACGCTGATCGACCGCTTCCGCTACCCCCGCCTCGGGCCCGGCCAGATGTGGGAGCGGACCCGGGACCGCGTGCGCGAGCGGGGGGCGCGGGTGCTCACCGAGCACCGCGTGACCGCGATCGAGCACCGTGACGAGGAGGCCGTGGCCGTCGTGGCCGAGACGCCGGAGGGCTCCGAGCGATTCGAGGCCGACCACGTGATCTCCTCGATGCCGGTCCGGAGCCTCGTCCGGGCGCTCGACCGCGCTCCGCCCGCCGAGATCGTGGAGGCCGCCGAGGGTCTCCGGTACCGCGACTTCCTGGTCGTGGCGCTCATCCTGGAGGGCGAGGACCTCCTCCCCGACAACTGGATCTACATCCACGACCCGGACGTCCGGGTCGGTCGCATCCAGAACTTCAAGAACTGGAGCGAGGACATGGTGCCGGACGACGGGCGCACCTGTCTGGGGATGGAGTACTTCTGCTTCGAGGGCGACGGCCTCTGGAGCGCCGACGACGAGGAGCTCGTGGCGCTGGCGTCCCGCGAGCTGGAGCGGCTCGGGGTGGCCGAGGGCGCCGGACGGCCGGACGGCAGCGGCGTCGTGGACGGCACGGTGGTCCGGATGCCGAAGGCCTACCCCATCTACGACCGGGCCTACCGCGGGCACCTGGAGACGGTGCGCGGCTGCCTCGATCGGGTGGCGAACCTGCACCCCGTGGGCCGCAACGGAATGCACAAGTACAACAACCAGGACCACTCCATGCTGACCGCGATGATGTCGGTGTGGAACATGGAGGGCGCCTCCTACGACGTGTGGGCGGTCAACACGGGCTTCGAGTACCTGGAGGAGCAGAAGCTCGAGCGCCCCGACCGCTCCCTGCGGCCCTCCTTCGTCTCGGCCGGGTTCGAGGCGGGGTCCGAGGCGGGGTCCGAGGCGGAGTCGGCGGCGGGGGACGGCCCGTCCGACCGGGCCGAGCCGGACCTCGTCCAGGCGGCCGGCTGAGCGCCCCCGTCGGCTGAGCCCCCGGTGACCGCGCCGGCGGCCGGGGCGCGCGGCGGTGACGGCGCCGACGCTCCCTCGCTCTC
>CAZEUW010000269.1:0-2675 GCA_964515425.1 uncultured Gemmatimonadota bacterium
GAGGGCGAGGCCCCAGGCCGCCTGCGCCCGGACGAGCGGGCCGGCCGCCCCGTCGGCGACGATCGCGGCGAGCGCCTCCCGCCCGCGCTCGAGCCCGGAGGCGCCGACGCCGTCGAGACCCATCGCCGACGGGAGCACGCGCCAGAGCGCCGCATGGAGCCGACCTTCGGGACCGGCGGCGAGCGCGGCGGCCCGATCGAGCCGGGCCAGCCCCTCCTCGAAGCGGCCCGAGGCCAGGAGCCCGAGCCCCTCGGCCGTGCGTCCGGACGCGCGGACGGCGCGCGACGCGTCGCGGGCGGCGAGCAGGGCGCCGAGGGCGACCTCGGTGTGCGGGACGTCCAGGTAGGGGCCGCTCAGCCGCGCCGCCGCCCCCAGCAGGCCGGTCTCGAGCGCGCCCTCGCCGAACACGATCGGCCGCCGCTCCGCCGCCCGCCGGGCGTCGAAGCGCTCGTCCCAGGCGTGGCGGAGCGCCTCCGGATGGAAGAGGTCGCGCTCGGCGTCCTCCCCCTTGAGCTCCGCCAGCCGGTCGACCGCCCGGGCCGCCTCCTCCCCGTGGCCGGCCCGGATCAGCGCGATCGCCAGGTGGTCGTGGGCGAGCGCGAGGAAGGGGTCCCGGCGCGCCGCCGCCCGGAGGACCGCCAGGGCGCTGTCCTGGCCGACGCCGGCGAGAGGCCCGCGGTGGAAGAGCTCGTCGCCGTAGGTGAAGAGCGCGTACGGATCCTCCGGCGCCCGGTCGAGCAGCTCCCGATCGCGCCCCCGCCGCTCGGGCCGGGGCGGCGCCAGCCGCGCGTCCAGCATGAGCCGGCCGACCGGCCCGGACGGCCCGGTCGACGCCGCGAGGAGCGCGAGGTCCTCCTCGACGGCGGGGGCCAGCAGGTAGCGGCGGAGGTCCACCAGCCGCCAGCGGGCGAGCGCGAGCCCGGGGTCGATGGCCAGGGCTGCCTCGTAGTAGTCGGCCGCGCGCCGCCGGGCGTCGCGCTGGAAGGCGTCCTCGCCGAGCAGGAAGGCGCGCACCGCCTCCCGGTCGTGGCCCGCCAGGGCCGTGTGCCCCTCGCCCGAGAGCAGGAGCCGGGGCCGCAGCGCCCGGACGATGGTCAGGCCGAGGGCGTCCCCGGCCTCGATCGGCGGGGCGGCGGACGGCGCTTCCACCACCTGCGGCGGGTGCACGTCCCCGTCGGCGCCGGTCAGCTCCACGGCCACCCGCAGCCGGCCCCCGGCGGCCGGCTCCACCGTGCAGCGGGCCACGTGGACGGCGTCCAGCTCGCGGCCCGCCGCGCGGTAGGGCTCCTCTGAGGCCCGGCCGGTCGAGCGCCACCAGCGGAAGGCCCGGAAGTGGGGCACCACGCGCAGCCGGGGGAGGTGCTCCAGGTAGAGGGCGGCGACCCGGGCCACCTGGTCGCCGACCAGGCTGTCCTCGCGCGCGACCGTCTCGCACGGCAGCAGGGCGAGGTCGTAGGCCGGGGCCGACGCCGTCTCGGCCGGCCCGTTCGCGCTCCGGACCCCGACGATCGTGAGCAGCCCGACCGCGAGGAGCGCCGCGGCGGCGGCGGGCCACCGGCGGGAGCGGCCCCCCTCGGCCAGCGCACGGCGGAAGGCGTCGGCGTCCTCCCACCGGTCGTCGGGGTCGGGGGCGAGGCCGCGCGCCAGGACCTTCGCCACCCGCCGCGGCAGGCCTCGCCAGTCCGCGCGGTCGGGGTCGGAGCCCACCGACCAGCTCCGGCCCGTGGCGGCCTCGTAGACGACGCGCGCCGCGGCGTAGAGGTCGGTGCGGGGGCTGGCGGTCCCGCCGGCCGCCTGCTCCGGCGCCATCCATCCGGGCGTGCCCGGCCGGGCGTCCGGCGCCGTGAGCCCGTCCGAGCCGGCCTGCCCGGCCTCCCCCCTCCTCGCCACCGCCGTCGCGACGCCGAAGTCGACCAGCACCGCCCCGACGCCCCCGCCGAGGACCAGGTTGGCCGGCTTGACGTCCCGGTGCACCACGCCCTGCGCGTGCGCCGCCCCCAGGGCGGACAGGAGGTCGTCGCCGAGCTCGAGCGCCGCGGACGTCCCGAGCGGGCCCGTCGCGAGGCGCTCCTCGAGCGTCTCGCCGTCGATCCAGTCGAGGACGCAGTAGAAGAGGCCCCCGCGCTCGCCCACCTCGTGGACCGTCACCACGTTCGGATGCGCGACCCGCGCCAGCAGCCTCGCCTCCCGCAGGAAGCGTCGGGCACCGGTCGCCGTCGCCAGCTCGGGGCGCAGCACCTTGACCGCCACCCTCCGCTCGAGCGACGCGTCCCGGGCGAGGAACACCCGCGCCATCCCGCCCGACGCGAGCTCCGACTCGACCCGGAAATCCGGGCGTAGGGCGTCGCGGAGCCGTCGGAGGAGTCCCGACATCGCAACTCCAGGTGGAGCCAGAGGGAGGGGCCCCCCATCGGTCGGAGGGCCCACCGGGAAGAAATCTACGCGCCGGGACGTGGGGCGCCAGCGCTTTACCTCCCCTTGACCGGGCCCGACGACCGTGGCCGACGTGCGGACGGTCGCCCCCGTGGGCCGGCCTCCGCCACCGTCCGAGCCGTCCACCGCCCTTCGACCGGGAGAGCCCCATGCCCACCACGACCCCCCGCCGTCTCGCCGCCCTCGTCGCGGTTTCCGCGCTGGCCGCTTCCGCGGCCGGATGCGACGAGCTCCCGACCGCG
>CAZEUW010000270.1:0-2644 GCA_964515425.1 uncultured Gemmatimonadota bacterium
TGCTTGCCGCTCACCCGGAGGCACTTCTGGAAGGTGACCACGCGGTCCGCCGGCGCCTCGGCGTCGCCCTGGAAGGCGCGCTTGAACTGGACCATGCCCGCGTTGACGAAGAGCAGGGTCGGGTCCTCGCGCGGCACGAGCGGGCTGCTCGGAAGGTGCTGGTGGCCGCGGTCGCGGAAGAAGTCCACGAAGCTCGAGCGAATCTCGTCGGCTCTCATGGCGTGGCGCTCGCCTGGTCTCTCGGTGTCGGGGCTGGCGGCGGCTCGATCGGACCGCCCCCGGCCGGTCGGGGCGGAGGGCGTCCGTCCGCATACACCGGCGGTCGGCCGGCGTGTCCCGCTCGTGGCCGCAGGAAGCGTGCGTGTGCGCGGGAGCGACGCCGTCGGACCTGATGCCGGGGGACGCGTCCGAGTCCCTCCCCTCGAGTCAGTCCCTCCCCTCGAGATAGGCCTTCAGCGCGACGGCGTTGTTGTGCTCCCGGTCGCTCGCGCCGTAGACGAGCGTGAGCGTCCCGTCCTCGCTCTTCCGCTTCAGATCGGCCAGTGCCTCGTCCATGCCGTCCAGTTCCTCCGCGTACCGCCGGCGGAACTCCTCCCACCTGTCCGGATCGTGGTCGAACCACCGGCGCAGCTCGTCGCTCGGGGCGATCTCCCGCATCCACAGGTCCAGCGCGAGCTCCTCCTTGCCGACGCCACGCGGCCAGATCCGGTCGACGAGCACCCGGAAGCCGTCATCGGGGGCGGGGGCGTCGTAGGCGCGCTTGAGCCGGATCGTCACGGGGTCACAGCTCTTCGAGGAGCGACTCGACCACGTCGCGGATCTCGGAGTGGCGGAAGCCGCGGCGGCCCAGGTAGGAGCTGAGCCGGCGCCGCACGACCTCGGGATCGTCCGACCGCCGGCCGCGCCAGCGCTTCCGCGCGGCTCGCTCGAGCAGCTCCCGCTCGGTCACGCCCTCCTCGCGGAAGGCGTCCTCGATCCCGGCCTTCGCGTCCGCCTCGGAGACCCCCTTCTTCCGGAGCTCCGACTCGATGCGGAGCGCGCCGCGGGGCTTGAGCCGGATGCGGTCCTTCGCGAAGTCGGCGGCGAAGACGCGGTCGTCCAGGTAGTCGAGCTCGACGCAGCGGTCGATCGCGAAGGCCACGGCGTCCTCGCCGAACCCCTTCCGCGAGAGCCGGCGGCGCACCTCGGCCCGGCTCCGGGGGCGGTGGGAGAGGTACTCGAAGGCGGCGTCGAGCGCGGCGCGGCGGTCGCCCTCGGCCAGGAGCTGCTCGGTCCGCTCGTCGGAGAGCTCCCGGCCCTCCTCCAGGCCGAGCCGGCCCGCCACGACGGGCGTCACCTCGCAGCGCGCCTCCCCGTCGAGGTGCACCCGGAGCCGGTCGCCGCGGGAGCCGACCGGCTCGAGGCGGGTGACGGTGGGCACGGGACGGAGCGCGGCCGGCGCAGCGGGCGGCTCAGGCCTCGGCCTTCTCGGCGGCGGCCTCCTCGGCTTCCGCGTCCTCGGCGGCCTCCTCCTCGGCGTCGTCCTCGGTCATCCCCATGGCCGCCTTCACCTTCGCCTCGATCTCCTCGGCGATCTCGGGGTTCTCCTGCAGGAACTGCTTCGAGTTCTCCCGGCCCTGCCCCAGGCGGACGTCCTCGCCGTAGGAGTACCAGGCGCCGGCCCGATCGACGACGCCGTGCTCCTCGCCCAGGTCGATCAACAGCCCCTCCTTGCTGATGCCCTGATCGTACATGATGTCAAATTCTGCTTGTTTGAAAGGAGCCGCGCACTTGTTCTTCACGACCTTGACGCGCGTCCGATTGCCGACCTGCTCGTCACCCTCCTTGATCGAGGCGATCCGCCGGATGTCGAGCCGGAGCGAGGCGTAGAACTTCAGGGCCCGGCCGCCGCTGGTGGTCTCGGGGGAGTTGTGGACGACCACTCCGTCGACTATGTAGGTGTGGTTCCCCTCGACCTCCAGGTCGAATCGCCGCATGGACCGCGTCTTCGGCTTGTCGTAACGGCGCAGAATCGTGGCAGGGACGGCGCGTCGCCGACGTCGTGCCGACAGCCGTGTCCCGTTCAGGTGGGCATCGCTCATGTCCGGCTCCCACGCGTATCCGCCCCGGAGCTCCGGATGGAGCTTGTGACTGAGCGATGGATGAAGGTACGGAGCGATCAGCTCGTGGAGTCGACGGGTTTG
Source organism: uncultured Gemmatimonadota bacterium (assembly GCA_964515425.1). GTDB lineage: Bacteria > Gemmatimonadota > Gemmatimonadetes > Palauibacterales > Palauibacteraceae > CAYVFM01. Next base: position 2,184 of record CAZEUW010000270.1, read on the forward strand.
CTCCGCATTGAACCAGAACCCCCGACCGTCGTCACGGGGTCTGCCCACTCCGAGACGCTCACAGGCGGCTGCGACGCGATCCCGGGACGCCCCGGTCAGCGAGCTGTTGTAAATGACGGCTTTCCCGTTCCCCCACTGTTCATATGAACCCTGGTAGGAGCCGTCGTCTCCGTACCATACGGAGAGACCACGGGCATCGAGGCGCTCCAGCATCTCCGTGGATGCGCGGCGTGATCCGTCCTCGCCGTAGAGCTGACCGTGGAGATCCCCCAGGGTGGCCGTAGCCACGGTCCGGAAGCCGTGCCCGTTCCCCATGGCCTTCACTTCGGACGAGAACGGCTCGAGCATCCACTGCTTCCACTCGAGATACTCCTTCTGCTCCGTCCCGTGGCCCACCCTGAAGCTGGCGGTGTGCGTGCCGGCGCGGCGAAGCGACCCGTCCCCCAGCGCACCGCCCAGGA
>CAZEUW010000271.1:0-2636 GCA_964515425.1 uncultured Gemmatimonadota bacterium
GCGGCTCAGACGTTGGAGCGGTGGAGACGCGCGACGCGCTCCACCCGGCGCCGCGCGATCCGATCCGCCGCCTCCGCGCTCGTGACGCCCTCCTCTTCGGCGAGCGCGAAGATCTCGAGCAGCGTGTGATAGATCTCGCCCGCCTTGCGCTTCGAGCGCTCCAGCCCCCAGTCGGCGAGCTCGGAGTAGACGTTGATCAGGCCGCCCGCGTTGATGACGTAGTCCGGCGCGTAGAGGATCCCCCGCTCCGCCAGCATGTTGTCGTGCTCGGCGTTCCCCAGCTGGTTGTTCGCGGCGCCGGCCACGATGTCGACCCGCAGACGCGGGATCGTCTCGTCGTTGAGGACCGCGCCGAGCGCGCATGGCGCGAACACGTCGGCGTCCACGTCGTAGATCTCCTCGGTCTCGACGGCCTCGGCACCGTGGTCGTCCGCCACGCGCGCGACCTTCTCCCGGTCGATGTCGGTCACGACGAGCTCCGCCCCCTCGGCGGCGAGGTGGCTGCACAGGTGATAGCCGACGTGTCCCACCCCCTGGACGGCGACCGTGCGGCCCTCGAGGTCGTCGTGGCCGTACCTCTTTCGGGCGCAGGCCTTCAGCCCCCGATAGACCCCGTAGGCGGTGACGGGGGAAGGATCGCCGGAGCGGTGCGCGATGCCGACGACGTTGTCGGTCTCCATGTGGACGAAGTCCATGTCCTCCACGGAGGTGCCGACGTCCTCCGCGGTGATGTAGCGGCCCTTGAGGCTCTCCACCGCCCGGCCGTGGGCCCGCATGATCATCTCCCGGTCGGGGCGCTTGTGGTCGCCGATGATCACCGACTTGCCGCCTCCGAGGTTCAGCCCCGCCACGGCCGCCTTGTAGGTCATGCCGCGGGAGAGCCGGAGGACGTCCACGAGGGCGTCCATGTCGGAGCCGTAGCTCCAGAACCGGCATCCGCCGAGCGCCGGACCCAACGTGGTGTCGTGGATCGCGATGATGCCCCGGTAGCCGCTGGATGGCTCGTGGGTGAACACCACCTGCTCGTGGTGGTGCTCCGCGATCAGGTCGAAGAGCTCGTTCGACCCGAAGTCGGCCTCGTCGGCCACGCTCTCGGGCACCTGGATGCCGGGATGAGTCACGGGTGGTTCCCTCCGCTGCGAATCGATGTCGGACGTCAGGCGTCGAGCTCCCTGGCGATGATGAGCCGGTGGATCTCGTTCGCGCCTTCGTAGATCTCGGTGACCTTGGCGTCGCGGTAGAGGCGCTCGACCGGATACTCGCGGGCGTAGCCGTAGCCGCCGAACACCTGGACGGCTTCCCGCGTCACGTGCACGGCGGTCTCGCTCGCGTCGAGTTTCGCCGCGCTCGACAGCATGAGGCTGCGGGCGTCGTCATGCATGTAGGCCCGGGCGGCCCGATGAAGCAAGGCTCGCGCGCCCTCCACGCGTCGTGCCATCTCGGCCAGCTTGAACCGCATGCCCTGGAACTCGCGGACGGGGCGGCCGAACTGCTCGCGCTCCCTCGCGTAGGCGTCGGCGTGGTCCAGCGCGGCCTGCGCGATGCCCACCGCCTGCGCGGCGACGCCCAGCCTGCCGGCCTCGAGGGCCTCGAGGGCATATCGGAAGCCGCGATCGGGCTCGACGTCGAGGTGGTCCGCGTCGACTCGCAGGCCCTCCATGGTGACGGCGACGGTCTCGGAGCCCCGGAGGCCCATCTTCCGCTCCTTCTTCGACGGCCGCCAGCCCTCGGCCTCCGTCGGGACCAGGAAGGCGCCGATGCCCTCCTTGCCCTTGCGCTCCCCCGGCCGGTCGGTGCGGGCGAAGAGGGCGACCAGGTCGGCGCTGGCGCCGTTGGTGACCCAAAGCTTCTCGCCGTTCAGCTCCCAGCCCCCGTCCGTCCGGGTCGCCTGCGCGGTGATGCTGGCGGCGTCGCTCCCGGAGCCCGCCTCGGAGAGCGAGAACGCCCCGAGGAGCTCCCCTCGCGCCAGCGGCTTCAGCCACCGCTCCTTCTGCTCCTCGGTACCGTGCTCGTGCAGGATCGAGCTCGGCAGCGAGTTGTGCACGCTCATCGAGATCGCCACCGAGGCGTCCCCCCAGGCGATCTCCTCGAGGGCGTACAGGTAGGTGAGCATGTCGAGCCCGAGCCCGTCGTACTCGGGCGGCACCATCATGCCGAGGAATCCGAGCTCGCCGAGGGCATCGACGATAGACCGATCGAAGCGATCCTCGTCGCGGTCGCGGGCCGCGGCCCCGGGACGCACCTCTTCGCGGGCGAACTGCCGCGCCAGCTCGCAGATCTGCCGCTGCTCCTCGGTGAGCTCGATGCCGGCGTAGCCTTGCCTCACGATGAAGCGGGCTCGTCCTCGTAGTCGTGGAACCCCCGGCCGGACTTCCGGCCGAGCCGTCCCGCGGCGACGTACTTCCGGAGCAGCGGGCAGGGACGGTACTTGTCGTCGCCGAGGTCGCGGTGCAGCACCTCGCAGATCGCCAGGCAGGTGTCCAGCCCGACGAGGTCGGCGAGCCGGAGCGGACCCATCGGATGGTTCATGCCGAGCTCCATCACGGCGTCGATCGCCTCGGCGTCGGCCACCCCCTCCATGAGGGCGTAGACGGCCTCGTTGATCATCGGCATCAGGATCCGGTTGGAGACGAAGC
>CAZEUW010000272.1:0-2630 GCA_964515425.1 uncultured Gemmatimonadota bacterium
CGCGCGCTCCGAGGAGAGCAATACAAGCTCATCGAGTACCTGGCCGACGGCGAGATCCACACCCAGCTCTTCGACCGGTCTGCGCCGAGCACCCTTCGATCGTTGAGCAGCAGGTAGATCGACCATCCGACGATGTTGTTGGTGAGCGAGAGGAACGCTCCGATCACGATCACCAGCCACACCGGCCGAGGGTACCAGACGGCGAGAAAGCCGATCTGCGGGAGGAGCGCGGTCACCTTCCATCGCAGGCTGTCGGTGTCCGGCTCCCAGCCGAAGGCCTCGTGGATGGCCATGGCGCCGGCCAGGCTCATCCCCACGGTGGTCGTCACCGGCACGGCGAGGAAGCCCACGTAGAAGAGTACCTGCGACCAGGTCTCGCCCAGGAGCGGCAGGAGCGCCTGCGACAGCTCGGGCGCCGACTCGGGGTGGATGCCCTGCGGGTAGAGCGTGCCCGCGAAGACCGCGATGACGAGGAAGTTCACCAGCACGAAGGGGACGAACAGGCCGGCACACATGTCGAAGCGGGCCAGCGACTCGTGTCGGTCGCTCCACCCGCGGGCGAGGCCGGCGTAGTGGAAGAGCACCCAGTCCAGCACCCCGATGGCGGCGGCCGAGGAGGCGACGAACAGGTCGAGCCCCGCGACGCCCGAGGGAAGCCACGGGGTGAAGATCCCGTCGAGCATGGCGCTCCAGTCGATCGGGACCACCAGCAGGCAGCTGGCGAACGCCACCAGCATGACCCCTATGCCCACCTTCATCACCCCCTCGACCAGCCGGGTGCCCCGACCACGGCCGCGGCCGTACGCCAGGGTGAGCCAGCTCGTGAGCGCCATGTACAGCACCCAGTTGTACTGGCGCGGGAACTCGAAGCCGAAGAGCGGTGTGAGCGACTCGATCAGGTGGGTGCCGAGGCTGTACTGGCCGTAGTTGAAGACGATCGCGACGACCGCGGTGCCGACGAGCCCCGTGAGGAGGGAGCCCACGATCCACCCGTGATAGCGGTTCTGGGCGGCGATCACCCGAAATCCGCCCCTGCAGGTGAAGCGTGCCATGGCGGCTATCATGAAGAGGCCGAGCCCCATGGCGAGCCAGATCAGCCACATCGTCTTGTAGCCGAACTGCGCCCCCGCGAGCATGCTGGCGGTCAGCGTGCCCGCCCCCAGAGTGAGGGCGGCATCCATGAACCCCGGCCCGCCCAGCTTCAGGTAGCCGAGCACCCGCAGCGGGAAGGAACGCTCGGCGAGTCGGTCGAGGGTCCGGATCTCCTCGTCGAGGACCTCGTCCGGGATCTCCTCGGCAATCGGGTAGCGGCGCGCCCGCTCCTCAGCCCGCGTCTCCGGCTCCGTCACCCGGTCCCTCCGCGCGCCTTCAGCGCCTCGAGCCCCTCGGGGTCGCGGGGCAGCGCGTCGCTGAGCGTCTCGCAGCCTCCGTCGGTGACGACCAGCATGTCCTCCACCGTGATGCGCCAGCCTCGCTCCGGGATCCGGAAGTGGTGCTCGTAGGCCACGACCTCGCCCGGCCGCAGGGGCTCACGATAGCGTTCGTGGTCGTGGAGCTCGAGGCCGAGGAAGTGGCCGGGTCGGAGGTCGGCCCCCTCCGTTGCGAAGCGCTCGGCCGCCGGTCGGAGCCAATCGGGCAGCTCCGAGGCGAGCTCCCCGAAGGTCCGCGCCGCGGCGCGTGCCGCGTCCATGAATGGCCGGCCCGGACCCAGGGCGTCGACGCCGGCCCGGTAGGCCTCGAGGTAGGCGTCGTAGGCGACGCGCTGGTCGTCCGTGAACCGTCCGGACACGGGCACCGTGCGTGCGAGGTCGGACACGTAGTAGTCGAGCTCGGCGCCGTAGTCGAGCATCGTCAGCTCCCCGGCCTCCAGGGTCCGGTTGAGCCCGTCGTAGGCGTCCACGACGTCCACGAAGCTCAACAGGCCGTCGGCGCCGGACTGTACGACCGGGACGAAGGCGTCCCGCTGGGCGCCGCCACGTCGTGCGCCGGCCTGGAGGGCGGCCGCGACCTCGAGCTCCTCGACGCCCGGCGCGACGGTCGGGAGGGCGGCCGCGAATCCCCGCACCGTCGCGGCCGCCGCGGCCCGGATCGCACCCAGCTCCGTTTCGTCCTTGGTGCGGCGGAGCTCGGTCAGCTCGGGCACCAGCGAGCGGACCGCGGCGGGCTCATAGCGGCGCTCGACGCGGGCGGAGAGCTCCTCGTCGGGAAAGGTCCCGGGGAGCCCGCCGGCCAGGAGCGCCGGGAAGGAGCTGCGCTCCCCGAAGCCGGCCCGCAGCGAGTCGACCTCGCGGGAGCGGGTCACGAGGTGGACGGTCCGCCCCGCGAGCCCCTCGCCCAGCCGCTCGTCGAGGTCGGCGATCGGCGCGGGAGCTCCGAGGCCGAGCCGGTCGAGCTCAGCGAGGGTCCGTCCGTCGGGCTCGGGGACGAAGACCTGCAGGTCGCCGCTCCCCAGGTCCAGCGTGACGGCAGCGCCGGGCACCTCGAGCCCGGTCAGCCAGAAGAGGTTCGGCTCCTGGCGGAAACCGGCGATCCGGAAGGTCGGATCGAACCGGCGCTCCTCCCAGGCGTCGAGCGTGCTCTTGGCGCCGAAGAGGACGGCCACCCCCCCGTCCGCCCCGTCCAGCAGCCGC
>CAZEUW010000273.1:0-2619 GCA_964515425.1 uncultured Gemmatimonadota bacterium
GTCTGCCCGTGGTGGTCGACGAACACCTGCGGCCGCCAGCGCAGCACCTGCACGGCGAGCGACTGGCTCTCCCGCTGGGTGAGCGCCCACCCGTCCCGGTTCAGGTCGATCTGGTAGTGGTTGTTGTTCGTGCTCATCCCCCACGGGGCGTGATGCTCGTGGGCGGCGGGATCGGCCGCGCCGACGCCGAACGCGTTGTACCAGACCGCGTGGCGGTCGTGGCTCTCCGGATTGTGGCCGGGGTTGATCACGACGAGCGCGTCCTCGCGGAGGCGGCGGTCCACCTCCCCCTCTCCGGCGACGAGCTGGTAGGCCACCTGCATCGCAGCCTCGACGTTGGCCGTCTCGTTGCCGTCGTTGCCGTAGTCGAGCCACACGACCACCGGCGTCTCCTCGGCCAGCCGGGCGGCCGTGCCCTCGGTGACGCCGCGCGGCTCGGCGAGCCGCTGCACCGTGCCCCGGATCTCCTCCCGCCGGTCCAGCACGTCCTCCGAGCCTACGAACGCGAGGACCAGGGGCTCGCCCTCGTAGCTGTGGCCGTAGGTCTCGAGGCGGATCCGCCCCGGCGCCGCCCGCTCCAGCGCCCGGAAGTAGCCGAGCATCCGGGCGTGGGGCGTGTGGAGGCTCCCGAGTCGGTAGCCGAGGTGGTCGCGGGGGCGGGGCACGTCCTCGCGGTAGGGGCCCCGCCGGTAGAAGTCGAAGGCCTCGCCGTCGGCTCCGACCGCGTGCTGCGCGGCCAGCCCGCCGGGACGGGTCACCGGCTCCTGCCCCGTGGCCGGAGCGGCGGCCAGCAGCCCCGCGGCGGCCGCCGCGATCGTCCCGAAGAAGCGTGCGCGTACGCGATCTCCCATCGTCCGCCGACCTCGTGCTCGGAATGAAGGGTGGGGGGCGTCGGCCCCGCGGCCGGGGCTGCGCCGGGCGGGCGCGGTCACGTTAGGCGGGACGTGCCCCGCGCGCAAAGCCCCGGACCGGCCCGGCGAGCGGCGATTCGCGCGCCCTCCACCCACGCCGTAGCTTGCGCGGCCGAGCCGGCGGCGGCGCTCGCGTCACGCCCCCGGTTCGCCCGTTCCACACGCCTCCACCCGAAGGTCCGATCCGTCCGAGATGAACGACCGACTGCTGCGCGCCCTCCGACGCGAGCCGGTGGATCGCACGCCCGTCTGGTTCATGCGGCAGGCGGGCCGCTCGCTGCCCGGCTACCGCGAGGCGCGGCGCGAGCGCGGCATGTTCGAGCTGATCCGCGACCCCGGGGCCGCGGCCGAGCTCACCGCCCTGCCCCTCCGGCACTACCCCGTCGACGCGTGCGTGCTGTACAACGACCTCTCGACCCCCTTCTTCGGCGCCGGGCTCGACGTGGAGCTCCGCTCCGGGGTGGGGCCGGTCGTGGACCGGCCGATCGAGGAGCCCGGGGACGTGGACCGGCTGGAGCGCTACGACCCGCGCCGCGAGATGGACTTCGTCATGGAGCAGATCCGCCTCCTGCGCGACCGGCTCGAGGTGCCGGTGATCGCCTTCGTCGGCGCACCGCTCACCCTCTGCTCCTACCTGGTGCACGGACCCCGCAGCCGCCGGCTCCAGGAGATCAAGGTCTTCATGTGGCGCCACCCCGAGGCGTGGGATCGGCTCGCCCGCTTCTGGGCCGAGCAGCAGGCGGAGTTCGCGCTCGCCCAGCACGAGGCCGGGGCCGCGGCGGTGCAGGTCTTCGACTCCTGGGCGGGCGTCCTCTCGCCGGACGACTACCGCGAGCGGGTGCTCCCGCACTCCCGCCGCCTCTTCGAGCGGCTCGAGGAAGCCGGCGTGCCGACGATCCACTTCGCCACCGGCAACCCGCGCCTGCTGCCGCTGCTGGCGCGGGCGGGCGGCGACGCGATCAGCGTCGACTGGCGCGTGCCGCTGGACGAGGCGTGGGCGACGATCGGGCCGGATCGCTCCATCCAGGGCAACCTGGACCCGGCGGCCCTGCTGGCCGGCCGGGGCTTCGCCGTCCGCCGGGCGCTCGAGGTGCTGCGGCGTGCCGGCGGCCGTCCGGGCCACGTCTTCAACCTGGGCCACGGGATGCCGCCCGACGCGGACCCGACCGTCGTCCGGTCGGTGGTCGACGCCGTGCACGAGCACGGCCAGGACCCGGAGGCGATCGACCGGCTCCTGTCGGAGGAGGAACCGTGAGGACCGCCGTCGTGCTGCTCAACTTCGGCGAGCCCGCCGAACCCTCCGAGGAGGCGGTGGTCCCGTACCTCGAGCGGATCTTCCTCGCCAACGCGTCGCTGGAGGACCACGACACCGAGGAGGAGCGGAGGGAGCGCTGCCGCCTCCTGGCCGAGCGGCGCGCGCCGGGGCTGCTCGAGGAGTACCGCGCGATCGGCGGCTCGCCGCTGAACGAGCAGGCGCGGGCGCAGGCGGCGGCGCTCGGCGAGGAGCTGGACCGTCGGGGGACCGACGCGACCGTCTACACCGCCATGCAGTTCACCGCGCCCTTCGTCCCGGAGGTCGTCGACCGCGCCCGCTCCGACGGGGCCGAGCGGGTCGTCGGTCTCCCCGTCTACCCGCTGTGCGGGCGGTCCACCACGGTGGCGGCGCTCGAGGAGCTCGAGGGCGCGATCCGCGCCTCCGGGTGGGACG
>CAZEUW010000274.1:0-2614 GCA_964515425.1 uncultured Gemmatimonadota bacterium
CCCGGAGGAGAGCGCCGGCGGGATCATGACCCGGGAGCTGGTGGCGGTCTCCTCGGAGGCCACCGCCGGCGAGGCGCTCGACGACCTCCGCCGGCAGGTCGACGAGAAGGAGGACTTCTTCACGATCTTCGTCGTCGACCCCGACCGCCGGTTGCGCGGCGTGGTCACGCTCCAGCGCCTCGTCCTGAGCCCGCAGGACCGTCCCATCCTCGAGGTCACCGAGGAGCCGCCGGCCGTGGTGACGGTCGAGATGGACCAGGAGCAGGTCGGCCGGATCCTGTCCCGCTACAACCTCGTCTCCATCGGGGTGGTGGACCCCCTCGACCGGCTGGTGGGCCGGATCACCTTCGACGACGTGATCGACGTGATCGAGGCCGAGACCACCGAGGACATCCTGCGCTTCGCCTCGGTCTCCGAGGAGGAGCGGGTGCGCGGAGGCACCGGCGACGCGGTCCGCAGCCGCCTCCCGTGGCTGGTGGTCAACCTGGGGACGGCGGTCCTGGCGGCGAGCGTGGTCTACCTCTTCCAGGGGAGCATCGAGATCATGCCGATGCTGGCGGTGGTGATGCCGGTGGTCGCGGGGATGGGCGGCAACGCGGGCACCCAGGCGCTGGCGGTGACCGTCCGTCGGATCGCGATCGCCGACGAGACGCTGTCGGAGCGCTGGCAGGTGGTGGGCAAGGAGCTGCTGGTCGGGCTGATCAACGGCCTCGCCGTCGGCGCGCTGGTGGCGGGCGCCGGCTGGCTGGTGGACGGGCGGATGCTGTTCGGCCTCGTCGTCATGCTGGCGATGTGGGGCAACCTGGTCGTGGCCTCCTCGATGGGCGCCTTCATCCCCATCCTGCTGGAGAGCGTCGGGGTCGACCCGGCGGTCGCCTCCTCGATCTTCGTCACCACCCTCACCGACCTGTGCGGCTTCTTCCTCCTGCTGGGCCTGGCGACGGCGGTGCTGCTGTGAGCGGTCCGCCGATCGCGGACGGCCGGCTGGCGGCCGTGATCGAGAGCTTCCGCGCGGGCGAAGAGCGCGGCCTGGCCCGGGCGATCTCCGCGGTCGAGGACGAGGTCCCCGGCTTCGAGGCCCTGCTCGACGAGCTCCACGAGGGGGTGGGCCGTGCTCGCCGGATCGGCGTGACCGGCCCGCCGGGAGCGGGCAAGTCCACCCTGACCGCGGCCCTCGCGCGGCGCTTCCGGGACGAGGGCCACCGGGTCGGCGTGCTGGCGGTGGACCCCACCAGCCCCTTCAGCGGCGGCGCGCTGCTCGGCGACCGGATCCGGATGTCGGAGCTGGCGACCGAGGAGGGGATCTTCATCCGCTCGATGGCGAACCGGGGCTCGACGGGCGGGCTGGCGGCCGCCAGCCGGGAGGCCGCGGACCTGATGGACGCCTTCGGCTTCGGGCGCGTGCTGCTGGAGACGGTGGGCGTCGGCCAGTCGGAGCTGGCGGTGGCCGGCTCCGCCGACACCACGGTCGTCGTGCTCGTGCCCGAGTCGGGGGACGGCGTCCAGGCGATGAAGGCCGGACTCATGGAGGTCGCCGACGTCTTCGTGGTCAACAAGGCCGACCGGCAGGGCGCCGCGAGGCTCCGCCGCGAGATCGAGGTCGTCAAGCGGCTCCGGACCGAGCGCGGGTCGTGGGACCCCCCCGTGCTCGGGACCGTGGCGACCGAGGAGGAAGGGGTGGACGCCCTCCGGGACGCCCTCGACCAGCACTTCGAGCATCTCGAGGCGTCCGGCGAGCTGGACCGACGACGCCGGAAGCACCTGCTCGAGCAGGTGCGGGTCGTGCTCGAGCGGCGGGCGCTGCGCCGCGCCGAGGCGCTCTGGTCGTCGGGCGTGGAGGCGTACGCGGACGAGCTCGTCGACGGCTCCGCCACGCCCTACGCGGTGGCGGATCGGCTGTCCGACGGGGATCTTTCGGGAGAGGGGTGAGCGGCGGCACCGCCTCCGCCGAGCCGGAACGAGGGGCCGCGGCCGGCCGTATAGTAGGAGGCCGCGCCGCGACCCCGGCGAGCAAGGCGAGAAAGGGACGGTCGAGATGAGCAGCGTACTCAGCGACGTGGAGAGCCGCGAGGACCTCCGTGCGGAGGTGGAGCGACGCCGCGAGGAGCTGGCGGAGCTGGAGCGGGAGCTCGAGCGGTGGCGGGAGCGGTACGAGGAGGCGCCGAAGCGCGAGGACGCCGAGTTCACGACGGTCTCCGGCCGCGAGGTCGACCCACTCTACACGCCGCTCGACCGGCGGGGGGAGGACTACGCCGAGGACCTCGGCTTCCCCGGCCAGCACCCCTTCACCCGCGGTCCCTACCACAGCATGTACCGGACGAAGCTGTGGACGATGCGGCAGTTCTCCGGCTTCGCGACGGCCGAGGAGACGAACGAGCGCTACAAGTACCTCCTGGAGCAGGGGCAGACCGGGCTCTCCGTGGCCGTGGATTTCCCCACGCTCTACGGGTACGACTCGGACCACCCGATGAGTCAGGGCGAGGTGGGGGTCTGCGGGGTGGCGGTGACCTCCCTGAAGGACATGGAGGACCTCTTCGAAGGGATCCCCATGGGGGAGATCACCTCGAGCATGACGATCAACTCCCCCGCGGCGATGCTGTTGGCGTTCTACATC
>CAZEUW010000275.1:0-1599 GCA_964515425.1 uncultured Gemmatimonadota bacterium
CGTCCGTCCCCACGCCGCGAGGACTGCGCGGGTGTCGGGGTGTCCCTCCACGCGGACGCCGAGCCCACGCTCTCCTCCGTCGTCCAGCACCAGCGTGAGGGGCCCCGGCCAGAAGGCCGACGCCAACCGATCCGCCGCCTCGGTCCAGCGGAGCTCCGGATGGGTGGCCCTCAGGGTGGCCACGTCGGCGGCCAGCCGGAGCAGCGGCCGGTCGACCGGTGCCCCCTTCAGCCGCCGCACCGCCGCGTCGGCCGCGTCCGTTCCGCCCCCGAGGCCGTAGACCGTGCTCGTCGGATGGGCCAGCACCGCCCCCCGGGAGAGCGCGACGGCGGCCGAGCGGATGCGGCCTTCCCCCTCGGCGTCCTCCTGCCCCACTCGACGCCAGCCGCTCAACGGACGGCGTCTCCGGCCGCACCCGCTCCCGCTCCGGCGGAGTCGAGCAGCCATGCGGCCCGCGCGAGGTCCTCGCGCGTCGTGATCTTGAGGTTGCTCTCCTCGCCCGGGACCGTCCGCACCGGCGTGCCGACGGCCTCCAGGAGCGAGGCGTCGTCCGTCGCAAGCGCGGAGGCCTCCGCCTCACGGTGCGCCCGGAGGAGCGCGTCGAGCGCGAACCCCTGCGGCGTCTGGACGCGCCGGAGCCGCGACCGATCGAGGGTCTTCACCACCCGGTCGCCCTCCACCTGCTTCACGGTGTCGCGGAGCGGCAGGACCGGCACGGCGCCGCCCCGCCCCGTCGCGTCGAGCACCCGGCGGACGAGACCCCGCGTCGCGAGCGGCCGCACGCCGTCGTGCACGAGCACCGTGTCCACGTCCTCGGCCAGCTCGGCCAGGCCCCGGGCGACCGATTCGCGGCGCGAGGAGCCGCCCGCGGCGACCCGCACGCCCATCCGCCCGACCCAGTCCGGGGGATCCGCGGCGATCGCCGGCGGAAGCACGAGCACCACCTCTTCGACCCGCGGATCCTCGAGGAAGGGGCGGCAGGCGCGGGCCGCGACCGGCTCGCCGGCCAGCTCGACGAACTGCTTGCGCTCCTCCGAGCCGAACCGTTCCCCGCTCCCCGCCGCCACCACCACCGCCGCGACGGTCACGAGCGCTCCCGCAGCCCGGCCACGAGCTCGCCGACCGACGCCACCGGACGGACGTCGAGGCCGGACGGTGCGGCCGCCTCCGAGCCGGACGGGGCGTACAGCGTCTCCAGGCCGGCCCGAGCCGCCTCGCGCGCCCGATGCTCGATCCGGGAGACGCCGCGGATCTCGCCGCCGAGACCCACCTCCCCGACGAAGGCGCTCCGTCCCGGAACGGGGACGTCCAGCTCGGCCGACGCCAGCGCCGCGACGACCGCGAGGTCCGCCGCCGGGTCGGTGAGGCGGAGCCCGCCGACGACGCTCAGGAACACGTCGGACTCACCGAGCGCCAACCCGGCCCGGCGCTCCAGTACGGCCAGCAGGACCGCGAGCCGTCGTGACGCGAAGCCGGTCGTGACGCGGCGGGGGCTGCCGTAGCGGCACGGCGCCGTGAGCGCCTGCACCTCCGCCGGCACCGGGCGGGAGCCCTGGAGGGGGACCGCCACGGCCGATCCGCCGAGCCCGGTCGGTCGGT
>CAZEUW010000275.1:1609-2613 GCA_964515425.1 uncultured Gemmatimonadota bacterium
CACGGCCATCTCGTCCACGCCCCCGAAGCGGTTCTTCGTGGCACGGAGGATCCGGTGCTCCACGCTCCGCCGGCCCTCGAAGGTGAGCACCGTGTCGACCAGGTGCTCGAGCGTCCTGGGACCGGCGAGTCCGCCCTGCTTGGTGACGTGTCCCACCAGGAAGGTCGCGGCGCCCGTCTCCTTGGCGAACTCCTGCAGGTGGGCCGCGGAGGCCCGGACCTGGGCCACCCCTCCCGGCGAGCCGTCCACTTCGGGAGCGTGCAGGGTCTGGATCGAGTCGACGCAGAGGAGATCGAGATCTCCGTCGCCTGCCGCCTCCACGACGGAGGCGACGTCCGTCCGGGCGAGGAAGGGCACGTCGGAGGCTCCGTCGCCGAGGCGTTCGGCCCGCATCCGGACCTGTGCGCCGGATTCCTCACCGGACACGTAGAGCACCGACGCCCCGCCGGAGGCGAGCCGGGCCGCCAGCTGGAGGAGGAGCGTCGACTTGCCGACGCCGGGCGCACCGCCGAGCAGCAGCAGCGAGCCGCGCACCAGCCCTCCGCCGAGCACGCGGTCCATCTCCCCGAGCCCCACCGGCCGGCGCTCCTCCTCCCGGCTCCCGGCCTCCCCGAGCGGGACGGGACCGCCCCGGGCCCGCCCGTCGCCCTCGGAGCGCGAGGACCCGGGCGACCGACCGCCCGCCGGCGCCTCCGCGAGCGCGTTCCACTCGCCGCAGGTGGGACAGCGCCCCTCCCACTTCAGCGTCTCGGCTCCGCAGGAGGTGCAGAAGAAGCGGGTGCGGGTCTTCGCCACCGCTCAGCCCTCGTCTTCGCGCCGGGTCACGGACTCGAACAGCGTGTGCTCCTTCTTGAAGAAGAGATCGACGGTCCCCGTGGGTCCGTTCCGCTGCTTTCCGACGATCAGCTCCGCCTTCCCCTCCAGCGAGTTCCCCTGCGCGTCCTCGGGGCCCTCGTAGACCTCCTCGCGGTAGACGAAGAGCACCAGGTCGGCGTCCTGCTCGA